>CAJQNE010000411.1 GCA_905479545.1 uncultured Gammaproteobacteria bacterium
ACAAAGGTCGATAAACTATTGCGTATGCCAACATCCTGAACTTTCTGTAACGCAAAGCGATAACTGACCTGGCGGCTCCAGCTGGCCGCGCGGAACACCATAAATACAATGAGGCCGGCGATCAGGAAGTTGCTTAGCTCAATTTCCTGATCGCCGACTTTGAACAGCGTGTAATTAAATACCTTTGGCATGGCTTGAACGATCGGCGTTTCCGCATTCCAGCCATAGAGCCAATAGAGTAGGCAACCCGCCAACACGGTGAGCGCAATAACCAAGATGCCGTATAACGGTGCCAGCACGCACTGGCGCCAGAAAGCGGCCGTATCAATGTCACGCTTAACGATCCGGGCGTGCCAACTGTCGATAAACTCGCGTAGTAGAGAGCGGGCCATTAACCAGCCTAAGCCGACTAATACTGCCCAGCCGATGTAGCTCGCGATCGACCAGGCTAAGGTGGTGTAGCCGGCCAGGCCAACCAATGCGCTGGCTATTAGGGCAAAAACCAATACGCCGGAACCCAGGCTCAACCAGCGACGCTGTCGGTCTGCTTTGTCTGAAGCTTCGCCGGTGGCGAAGAGTTCGCGTTTACTACCAAGCAACGCATGCCGAAGTTTTATCAGCGGCAGAGCGATGATCAACAGGCAAATCATTGAAGCGCCTTCAATGGTTGACGTTACCAGCGGTGACAGCGCAACGGTGCGAGCAACAACCAGACAACCCGCCAGCACCGCGGTAAAGGCGATAACCCAACCGGCGAGGCGTACTAATTTCGTGGTGTCGTCGCGGTTAATGTCGGGGGTATACGTGCGTAAGAAATACCGCATGAATGCAATACCGACGGTCACCGTCGGCCAAATGAGCAATGGCGTTACCAGCAAAGTCAGTGACTTAATGCTCAACCCCAGTTGCCAGCCGATTACCGCCATTAGCAGTGGCAACATCAGCAAGAAGTAATTTCTCCGCAGAATACGTAGTGGCTCTTTCAGGCTGCGGCCCATTTTAAGCGCTTCTTTATCGGCTTCCTGGTTGCGTTCCCAACGGCGCAAAAACAAAAAGCCGACAATACCAAGTATCAGCACGCCGATAGCCGTGAAGGCAGCCAGCATATTTTCGCCGCGCAACATGTGTTTTACGGCGCTAACCAATTTGCGAACGGCACCTAAGTAGTCACGAACGACCCGCCCGGGCAGTTTTGCAAGATTGGTCGCCAAAGATTGCCAGGCGTAGCGGTCGGCCGGCCAGTTATTGCGTTGCAATAGTTCGGTTTGGCTGGAGTCGGTAATGACCGTTTTATAGTTTTCACTAATGGTCGTGGCTTGATCCAGAACCGCGTTGAGAGCAGTAAGCTGTTCCCGGGTTTCTTTTTCCAGACCGGTTATTAGCTCATTTCGAGCTGTGTCATTCGGCTGGCTAGTCGCTCCGCCCGACTTCGCAGTGGCTAACTTCAGCTGCTCAGTTAGTACCGAAAGTCGTCGCTCGATTGTTTCCTGTTGTTCGGTCAGGTCATCGGTTAGCTCTTCCATGTTGTCGTTGCCGCTGCGTAAAACGCGCAGTGGGGTCGACTGAGTATTCGGAAAGCTGCCCAACACGCGAATAATTTGTTCTGCGCGTAATCGTTTGAGCGACAGTTGCCGAAGCTCGGCACGCTCTTCGGCGGCCTGCGCCTGAGTGGCTAACCAGCTTTGTTGGTCGCTGAGTGCGGCAAGCTCCGGATTCGGGCTGGTGTTCAGCAGAGTAACGCTGCTGGCGCGAAGTTCGGTGAGCTTTTCTGCTGCAGCAGAGGCATTAAAGCGGAGGTCTGAGGCTTCCGCCAGTAGTTGGTCTATCTCACTGCGAAGTTGGCGCTCCTGCGAACTGGGCGGTCGTGTCATGGCGCTGAGTTCGGGCAATTCAAAGCGGCTCTGCAGTACCGAGAGCTTTTGCCGCGCGACCGATAGTCGGTTGTCGATAAGGCGTTGCAGCCCTCTGAGTGACTCTTCTACCTGCTCAAGTCCTTCGTACTGCTTTTTTAGCTCCGCAAGGCTGCTTTGTAATGATTTGGTGTCAGGACTGGCTGTTTTGTTCGTAAGTCGTTCGGAAATCCGGTCCATGTCAGCGCGTAAATCGCGCAAGCCTTCGCGGCGTGATATCAGCCGATTGCTAATGCTGCTTCGCTGTGATTGCAGCGACGTAATGTCGAGCCGTGACTGCTCTAATTGGCTGGCGGAAATTAGTTGCTGACCAGCATCTCGCTCGACGCCACGGAGCACTTCACGTTCTCGCTCCAGTGACTGTTGCGCCTGACTTTGCTCTTTGGCGAGGTTTTTCGCTACGCGGTTGAGGCCGGAATCTTCATCACTTTGCGCCGACACCGGCGATACCAGCAGGCTGGCTTGAAATACGAGAGCTAATAAAAGAACTAAAAAACGACTGGGCATGTTGGCTCGTTGATGCTGGTAGAGGTGAGAGGTGATCGGTCGGGAAGCTCTGGCTCAGAGGGCGGTTACCGTGTGTCACCCAGATAGTTTTTCAGTCGCTCGTCCCAGTCGGAACCTTGCACCACATCCAGCAGCGCGCGGTTGACGCTTTCACGGTAAGGCGATTGATCCTGAAGAGCCAGCGCGTAATCTTGTTTAGCAAGTGTCAGTGGCAAAATTTTGACATGCTCTAGTTCCATTTTACTCACCAGGTATTGCAGTAGAGGTTTGTCGTACACCAGAGCATCCTGTTTATTGCTGTCCACGTCACGCAAAGCTTCCTCCGCGCTGGCGTAGCCTTTGGCATTCAGGCTCATGGCGCGCAGAAAATCACTCGAGCTGGAGCTGCTCACAGTTGCGGTACGCACCCGGAACAGGTCGCTGACGTCCTGCACTTTGCTGCCGAGTTGGTTTAAGGTAAACGACGAGGCAATAGCGGCGGTAAAACCTGAAATGGTGATGATGCTGACAAACATCCAGATGGTACCGACTGTGCGACCAGCGAGTGTAACCGGCGATTTGTCGCCATAGCCAACGGTGGTCATAGTTACCGCCGACCACCAGAAACCATTACCTATGCCGCGTGCCGCGCTACCGCCGAATGCTTCGTTGCTCCGGCGTTCGATTAGCCAGATAAGTACGCCGATAATTAATAGTACGGCGCAGAGGATGCCGACAGCTTTCAGGAACGGTAACGAGAGAAACCCCCAGGCAGTGGCCAATAGGCTGTTGCCCTGAGAGTTGGTCGCGACCCCAAGTCCGGTATTGTAGAACGGGTTGCTGAAATCAATTTGCAGCTCTCGTTCTGCCGTCACAGTAATAGCACCGACGGCAATATCGGCGCTACCATTTTGCAGCGCCGTGATTTGCTCACTCACGGTCGCTACCGGCAACCAGCGAAATTTAAGGTTTTGCTGTTTAGCAATGTCCTGCCACAGCTCGACGCTAATTCCCGTCCAGTCGCCGGCTTCGTTCTGCATCGCAAAGGGTGCTGCTGGCTTTACCGCTACTTGTAGTCTTTTTGCGGTATCGGCTGCTGCGACAGCTTGAGTTTGCGCCTGCACGGGCCCCACCAGTGCTGAACCTGCAGTAGCAAGCGCAAGGCAAGTGGTTAACAATGGGCGGAGTAAAGACTGTTTGAATTTAATACGTTTCATGGGCCGGACTACTGTAGGTGATGGTTACGGCTGCAATATAGCAACCTTGTTGGTTGGACGTGGTCTTAACCACCGGCAAGCAATAGTTATTCCATCGCAGGGCGGTGTAATCGCAATTTAACTCAAGGATCAACCCTCAACATGAAAGTCGATGTCAATTTTAGCCGACGCCAACGTCAGGCAATCGCCGCTCTACCAACCAATAAGCACGGCACAGCGGCGCTAGTTGTATTGCTGGCCATGGGTTTATTGGTTGCGCTCGGCAGTCATGCTGATGTTCGCGTGTGGACCGGTGAAGAAACTGTGATTCTGCAGGGTGACTTAAAAGGCATGGAAATTTTACCGGCAGGTACTGCAGCCGCTGAGCGCAGTGGCGGTGCAGCGCCCGCAAAGCAGTCGCCGGCAGAGCCTGTTAACAACGCTGCCCGTGAACCGGGCATGGCACCTTCTGCTGCTTCGCCGAGCTGGCCGCTCGTCACAGCACCGCAAGCGGCAGCATTGCCGGACGGGTTCAAACCGTTGCCAGAGGCGTCTCGTTTTTCTAGCCAACAAACAATCAACCGGCCGGCGGTTGTGCCTGATGCCAATGCGGTGCTTCCGCCACCACCGGCGCAGCAGCCTGCGGCGGGTACTGGTCGTGTATTGCGGGTTGGCCCGAATAGCCAATATAAAAAGCCGAGCGACGTGCAGAGCATCGTGCGTGATGGTGACCTGGTCGAGATTGAGGCGGGTGAGTATTTTGACTGTGCAACCTGGCGGGCCTCGAATATCGTTTTGCGCGGGGTGAATGGCCGGCCACAATTAAAAGAGCAAACCTGCGGCGGCAAGGCGATATGGATTATCGCGCCAACGTCGCGCAACGTCGTAGTAGAGAATATCAGCTTTTCCGGAATGCGGGTTTCATCGGGCAACGGCGCGGGTATTCGCCACGAAGGCAATGGCCTGACCTTGCGCTCCGTGCACATGCACGACGGTGAGAGTGGCTTGCTAACCGGTAACGGCCGGTTCGAAGACGATATTCTTATCGAAAACAGCTTGTTTGAGCGGCTCGGTAAAAGCGGCCAGGCACACCCGATTTACGTTGGCGACGTGCGGAGTTTTACCTTGCGAAATTCAAGCGTGCGTGACTGCGTGGACGAGGCCAACTGCGTTAAAACCCGGGCGTTCTACAACAATATTAGCTGCAATATTATCGACAGCGCTAACTCCCCGAGCTCTTGGGAAATTGACATTTCTATGGGCGGTGATACCCGTATAGAGAATAACGTTATCGTTCAACGTGGGAATGGAGGCAATAACAATATGGTTGGCTACGCGAAGGAATATCGCACTGCCGACCCGCGACGCCCGCAGCTATTGGCGATGCTTAACAATATATTTATCAATGATTTGGATCGCGGGACGTTCCTGAGCTTCAGGGAGCCGCAAGGGTTCTCCAAGCGGTTTTCCGGCAACGTTTATGTGGGTAAAGGTTCGCTAATGGAGGGTGCCGATGCGAATGGCGGCCGGCGGTTTGCGTCCCGTCGTGCGGCAGGGTTGCCCGCAGTCGGTCAAGCGCTGCCATTACCGAAGGCTTGTCGCGGTTAAGCTGAGCACCGGCGGGCTATAGCCCTGCGATTAGCTCTTACTCCCTATTTTTAGGCTATTACGGTTCTAGATATGAAGAAAATTCTTTGGATAGTTGTTGGCCTTGTGGTGCTGGTGACGCTCGCTTATGCCGCTGCGCCGCTA
>CAJQNE010000412.1 GCA_905479545.1 uncultured Gammaproteobacteria bacterium
AATGCTTCGCGAACGAACTGTTGGTCGTTCACTACGTCCACCGGCACGGCCTCTGCGATAGCGACCTGACTCTCCCTGACAGGAATAGTAGCCGCGGTAGCCGGCTGAGCCGGCGCCGCGACCTGATTCGAACTCACCTGAACCGTAAACGTATAACCAGCCGGAAGCGCTGGCTGCAGCTTCTGTATAAATTCATCAACTGCGCCATCAGCCCAACCTTCAATACTAATTTGTCGGTCGGCGATGCGCACTTTACCGCGCGATAGCTGGTCAGCAGCCTGCGCCGCGAACTCCACCGCCTTAACGAACTGTGGCGGTGCATCAGCTTGCTTCAACGTGAGCGGCTGATTCAATTTAACCCGCTGCTCCAATACCTGCAGCGCCGCATCATCGGGCAGGTAACCGCTAGCCTTAATACCGCCGCCTTCAAGTGCTAACTGCAAAATGTAGGGCTTCGGCGTCGCAGTTGCGGTTTGTAGTCGCGATGGCGCGGCGGGCTTGGGCGTCGGCCGGGCTGGAACCGGAACTACAGGCGGTATCACCGGTGCTACTGGTTTCACTACCGGTGCAGACGCCAACGGAGCCGGAGCCGGAACGGCCACCACTCCGGACTGGGGTACCGGCGTCGGCTGTACAGGTCGGGCGGCCACCGGCGGTGCGATAGCGACTCGTGGCGCAGCAGAAATTGGCCGGGGGGTTACCGCTGTTGGTGTCACGGGTTTGGGCACCGCCGGACGCGGCGTTACCGGCGCTGGCGTCACAGGGCCGGGCTCGGGCTGCGTCGTATTTGGGTTACCCGGTGGGAACGCAGCACTCAACGGCACGTCATTAAGATTGGGCCGGGGCACCGGTGGTCGAGGGCTAAGCACTGGCGGAGCGGGCCGGGAATTAACCGGCCGACGCTGTCGCTCAGCATGGCTAACCTCTATACGGTTAGCAATATTAGCAACGCCAGCGATTCGGGTCACCGCGTCGCCGGCCTGAATTCGCGTCGACTCAAGCGTCGTCTGGCCGGTGAGTACGACATCGCGCCCATCGACTTGCGCCGTCACTCCGGTAAACCCGCGATCTTTTAGGGCAAGATTGGTTTTTTGCCGCAACTCACTGGAAATATCCTGCGCTTTGCCGCGTGCTACAAACACTATCAATAACGACAGCAGCAGCAGACTGGCCAAACCGGCCAGTAAATTGAATCCCGGGCTGTCCGGTAACGTCAGCTTTTTCATCGGTCAATGCATTCCTCTTGCGCAAGCCGCTAACAATACGGCTTTTGAGGAAGAAAAAAACAATCCTGGCAACAGTAAAACCGACAACGAACACAATTAACCGCTGTCAGTGCTAACGGCAAGCACCAGCGAAGTAAGTAGCAGAGTAATACTAACGAACAGTAGTGCTGTCAGCAGCGCCGGTTAGTGCCACCTTACGGCGGTGCATCCAACTAAAAATAAGCAACGTCAAAGACGAAACCTCGGGCGCTGCAACGCTGGTTTCTGGCAACAACGTGCCAGCAGTACTCAGACGTACAACGGCCATTTTTTTAGCACCATGTTGCTCTGGCCGATCACTGGCATTCCGTTTCCGGCGAAGTGACGCCGGCAGTCGGATGCCGTTCGTGGCTGCAATGCCTTGCGTTGTTAGCTCTTTCATACTCAACTCCTTCGGCTACCGATCCATCGGCAACCAGGCTGATCCAACTTATAATGTAGTTATTTGCGTAGCCGCTGTGCTGTTGTTGGTTAACCGAGTGTGGGCGCATTACATAACGCGAGTCAAAAGACACCCTGTTAACATTTGTAACAATATTACGCTAATCAGTCACAATTAGCTGCCGAAAGGTGACTTTGGTCGGCAATGAGTTGTCAGATTGACTTTATGAGCGCTTAATTGGCGCTATGCTTTATTAAATAACAATTGAATATAAACGGTGATCGATAACACTATGCGCCAGCCGGATCAGAATCAGCACTGCCGAAGAACTCCGCTTCGTCAGCACCGTTGCCGCCATGCTTAGCCCGAGCGTTCTGCGGCAATTGCGCAAAAGTGCGCTGATGCAAACCCTCAGCGACGAGGCTTTCTTGCAGCTGCATCCGCATTTCCGGCTGCGTGAATTACAGGGGGGCGATGAGTTACTAACCCAGGGCGACACCGCGCGCTGTTTGTATATTGTGCTGAGTGGTCGGCTAAAAGCCTGGCGAAAAACCGACGACGACATTAAGCAGCTCGGCGAAATAGGCGCAGGCGAGAGCGTCGGCGAACAAGCCCTGCTGGCACAATCTGTGCGTTACGCCACCGTTGTGGCCATTCGGGACTCACTACTAGTCGGTTTGGACGAACATGCATTTAACAGTATTGCCAAAGATCATTCTGAAACCCTGCTGGCATTTACCGCTCAGGTTATTCGCCGGCTGAGCGGCGAACAAACGCCACCAACAAGTCACGTTCGCACCATCGCGTTGTTGCCACTTACGGCCGGCGCGCCGGTATTAGAGCTAGCCCATGCGCTAACCAACAGCACCGGCTCAACCAGCTGCAGGCGATTAGATGAAAGCGACTGGCATGCCGCCAAAGCAGAACATGGCAGTGGTGCCTCACGCTGGTTAAACGATCAGGAACTCGAGTACGAGCTGGTCATTTACGAAGGTAACTTCAGCCCCGAGTGGCAACAGCTTTGCCTGCGCCAGGCCGACCGGATTTTATGGGTTGCTGGTGCCGATGATCACGACCAGCTCCCGCCCGATAACTTGCCCTGTCTGGCAGGGCAGGAATTGGTATTGATCCACAACAACCATATTCGCAACGGCGTGACCGCGCGCTGGTTGCAACATTGGCCATGCGACGAAAACCCCGAGCATTACAGCATTCGGCAACTACCCGGCCAGAGCGACCGGAAGTATGGCCCATTTGCCGCCGATGACATTGAGCGCTTTCGCCGCCTGCTGACCGGTCAGGCCATGGGCCTGGTTCTCGGTGGCGGCGGGGCGCGTGGTTTTGCCCATATTGGCCTGCTCCGCTGGCTGGAAGAGCGTGAAATTGAAATAGATTTAGTCGGTGGCACCAGCATTGGTGCATTGCTTGGGGCAGGTGTGGCGTCGGGGCTCGACAGCCACGCACTAGAGGCTGCCAGCCGGGATTTATTGGTCGATAACAACTACCTCAACGATGTGACCATTCCGATCGTTTCGCTACTATCTATCCGCCGCTTCCGCCGCGCCCTGCAGGAACGATTTGGCGACCTGGCCATAGAAGACCTGCCAAAACCATTCTTCTGCGTCAGCAGCAACCTAAGCCGCGCAGCCGAGCACATTCACCGTAGCGGCCCGCTATATAAAGCCGTTGGCGCGAGCATGTCGGTGCCGGGCGTAGCGCCACCACAGATATACCAAGGTGATTTGCTCGTTGACGGCGGTGTGCTCAACAACCTACCGCTCGATGTAATGGACAAAATGGGCCGCGGCCAAATGCTCGGTAGTGACGTATCCAGTGCCGCTGAGTTTCGGGTCTCGCCGGAACTAGAACACCCTCCGAGAGTCGGTACATTGTTGTGGCAGCGTATTCGCCGACAACCGAACGGCGTGCGTTTTCCGAGTATTTTCAGCCTGCTATACCGCTCAGCAACTGCCTCCTCAATGCGCTACGAACGGTTGTTAAAGCAGCACTACCCTATCGTCAGACACGATGTAATGGGGGCCGGGACCTTCGACTGGAAACAAATCGACAAGTTGATTGACAGCGGCTACCGCGGTGCCGAAGCACAGGGCCCGGCGCTGCTGGCGGGCATCCTTGATCCATCAGCCCCGCCGTCACCGGTATCCGACTCGGAGACCGACGCCAGGCTTGAGCAAAAAGCCGGCAAAGACCGCAGTGAATCGCTGAACGCCGCCTGAACCTCAGCGAATCAGACAACCAACTACTTAATTAATAGCAGTTAAACACAGCCATTAACTGACTGGTCAATAAGAAAATAACAGGGTAAAGTGGCG
>CAJQNE010000413.1 GCA_905479545.1 uncultured Gammaproteobacteria bacterium
GTCGCGAGATTAAATTATTTTCTTAACCGCTAATAAACGGGCGAATAAATTCTTGAGGTAGTTCGGCTTCGCTTGCAAGCCGACAATGGTGGGTACTTTCTCAACGTCGGCATGCTTGGCGATGCCAGCTATTTAATAACTTCAAAACGAAACTCTTTAAGCCTCGCGCAGTAATTTGCGAATACCACGCACGGCCTGCCGGGTGCGGTGTTCATTTTCAATCAGTGAAAAGCGAACAAAATCGTCACCGTATTCTCCAAAACCCACACCAGGAGAAACCGCCACGCCAGCCTCATTCAACAGCTTCTTCGAAAACTCAATCGAGCCCATTGATTTAAACGCTTCAGGAATCGGCGCCCAAACAAACATCGTTGCCTTGGGCTTTTCGACTTCCCAACCGGCGGCCGTCAAGCCTTCGCAAAGCACGTCACGGCGTTGACGGTACATATCGCAAATCTCGGTTACACAATCCTGAGGACCTTCCAGAGCAGTAATCGCAGCGATCTGAATCGGCGTGAAAGTGCCGTAGTCCAGATAGGACTTCATCCTTGCCAACGCGCCAATCAATGTCGGGTTGCCGCACATAAAGCCAACCCGCCAACCAGGCATGTTATAGCTCTTAGACAGCGAGAACGATTCAACGGCGATATCTTTTGCGCCCGGAACTTCGAGAATTGACGGCGCTTTATAACCATCAAACACGATATCGGCGTAGGCCAGATCGTGTACGACCCAAATTTTATGCTCACGGGCGATTTCCACAACTTTTTCGAAGAACTCCAATTCAACGCACTGCGCCGTTGGGTTAGCAGGGAAATTCAGAATAAGCATTTTTGGCCGCGGCCAGCTGTGCTTAATCGCTTTCTCCAGCTCAGCGAAGAAATCGCCGTCAGCGGTTAGCGGCACATGCCGTACGTCAGCACCGGCAATCACCACGCCGTAGGGGTGAATCGGATAAGCAGGGTTTGGTACCAGAACCGCATCGCCCGGAGCGAGTGTTGCCATCGCTAAGTGGGCCAGACCCTCTTTTGATCCGATCGTAACGATAACTTCGCTTTCCGGATCGATATCGACGTCATAACGGGTTTTGTACCAATTACTCATCGCCCGGCGTAACCGTGGAATACCACGCGATTGCGAGTAACGGTGAGTATCTTGCCGCTGCGCAGCCTCCACCAATTTATCAACAATGTGCTGCGGCGTCGGCTGGTCCGGGTTGCCCATACCAAAATCGACGACATCTTCACCACGCGCTCGCGCCTTCTGCTTCAGATCACCAATGATGCTGAAAACATAAGGTGGCAGGCGCTTGATGCGCTGAAAGTCGTCCATGGGGCTAAATTCGCGTGATGATTAGGCGTGGAAGGTCAATTAAACCGTTGAAAACCGTCGTTGCAACCACTGCTCCGAGCGGTGAGCTGCGCTGCTACCGCAACGGCATAATGGGCGCGAAAGGTACGGAAATCAGCTCAAATTGTCAATTTGGCGATACAGCGAAATGGCATGGCGGCGGGATTTTTCCGTTGAACTGGCTGACAGCCGCCGCGATGCGTTAACGTAAGCCTGTACGTTACAAAAAAGCGAGTGCATTGACCGGAAAAACGCTTTCGCTGCACCCAAGGCGATGCCCCATGACAAAGTCAGTCAGTAGCATCGCTGGAACTATGCATAGTTCAATCATTACAACAATGAATGAGCTTTAACAAACCAGCCACTGTGAGGATATCGCGTGCTAAAAGAGCGGCCCGTAAATTTTAAGAACACCCTGAAAGGCGCGATGGGCTTGTTACCCCACGTGCCACAATTGATTAAAGGCGGGATTGCGCTGGCGACGGCCAAACCAGAAAGCCATAAATCGCTCGGTTCCTTATTGGAAGACCAGGCTCAAAAAACGCCAAACCACGCGGCATTACTATTTGAAGGCCAGCGTTACAGCTATAGCGAAATGAACGGCGAAGCGAACCGCTATTCGCGGGTGCTAATGGACCGTGGCATTAAATCCGGCGATGTCGTTGCCGTGCTGCTGGAAAACCGTCCGGAAACATTATTTGCAGTAGCTGGCATCGCCAAACTCGGCGCAATTGCAGCGATGATCAACAGCAATCAGGATGGCGATGTATTAGTCCATAGCTTGTCGTTGGTGAAGCCTAAGGCATGTATTGTCGGCGCAGAGCGGCGCAAGGCGTATCAGGATATCGCCGATCAAATTGATAGTGTTGAAGATTTACCACTGTTTCTGCCGTTAACCGGCAAAGAGCGCACCCCGGCGGCGTTCGACAATATGGAAAAGCTGCTAGATGCCGCTTCCACCGCTAACCCGCCGACCACAGCCTCGGTGCAGATGCAGGACCCCTGCTTCTATATTTACACCTCCGGCACCACCGGCCTGCCAAAAGCTTCGATTATGACCCACCAACGTTGGGTACTAGCGGGCATTGGCATGGGTAATTCGATGTTGCGGTTACAGTCGGATGATGTGTTTTACTGTTGTCTGCCGCTGTACCACAACAACGGCCTGTCAGTGAGCTGGGCCTCAGTACTAGGTACCGGTGCCACGTTGGCGTTAGCCAAGAAGTTTTCCGCCAGCAACTTCTGGAAAGATATTGACCGTCACGGCGCTACCTCGTTCTGCTACATCGGCGAACTGTGTCGCTACCTACTCAACCAGCCCGAGCAGCCCAGTGACAACCAACACGGCGTTCGTATGGTAGTAGGCAACGGCTTGCGGCCCGATGTTTGGATGGAATTTAAAGAACGCTTCGCTATTGAACACATCGCTGAATTTTACGGTGCCAGTGAAGGCACCCTCGCCTTCGTTAATATGTTCAACCTCGACAAAACCGCTGGCTACTGCCCACTGCCTTACGCCATTGTTGATGTTGACACAGTAACCGAAGAACCCAGTCGTAATAACAAAGGCTGGATGACCAAAGTCAAACGCGGCAGCATTGGCCTGCTGATTACCGAAGTGACCGAGCGCACGCCCTATTACGGCTATACCGATGATGAAGCGAGTGCTAAAAAGTTGTTTCACGGTGTCTTCAAAAAGGGCGACTGCTGGTTCAATACCGGTGATCTGGTGAAGGATCAGGGCTTCAAACACATCGCCTTCGCCGACCGCCTCGGCGACACCTTCCGCTGGAAGGGCGAAAACGTCTCCACCACGCAAGTCGAAGCCGTCGCTAATAGCCACCCTCAAGTCGAAGATGCGGTTGTTTATGGCGTCGCAATTCCCGGCACCGACGGCAAAGCGGGTATGGCATCCATTACGCCCAATGTTGCGCTTAACGATCTGGACATAGAGAACCTCGGCAATCTTTTGCAAGACAAACTAGCGAAGTATGCTCTGCCAGTGTTTATCCGCCTGCGACCCACTCAGGACGTAACCGGCACGTTTAAGCACCAGAAAGCCCAACTCAAAAAAGAAGGCTTCAATATCGATATCGTTGATGAGCCAATTTTCGTAATGCGCCCTGGTTCAGGTCGATACGAATTGCTTAAAGACGAACTCTATACCGAAATTGAAGCCGGTAAGATTGGATTCTAAAATCCAAGAAAAAATATTTACGCTCCTAAATCCGTTCTCCCTGAGCCTGTCGAAGGGCTTGCTGAAATACCAAGGCTTCGACTGGCTCAGCCCGAACGGTTGAGAGAAATTCTGATATCGAGTCGGATAGAAACTGTAGGTCGGGTTAGGCCGAAAGGCCGTAATCCGACGTTCGGAGCAGTGTCGGGTTACGCTTCGCTAATCCGACCTACTTTTTAGCTCTCACGAAAACGATTGGCCTTCCTCCCCGTTCGCCCTAAACCTGTCGAAGGGCCAGCTAAAATGCCGGCCGTTCCACAAACCCAGCCCGAACAATTGAGAGACATTCAAACAAGCCCGAACTGACCCAACCTCCCGTTCGCCCTGAGCCTGTCGAAGGGTTTGCTACATTGCATGAACCACTTACATGGGTTCAGTACAAAAATATTTTGTCAATTAGCTTACTATCAGAACTCCCTAAACAGTCGGTAGCAAAGCATGAGCAACCAACCCGAAACCCGCACTGAATCAGACAGCCTGGGCGAACTAAAGGTGCCTGCCAACGCACTGTGGGGTGCACAGACCCAGCGAGCCGTCGAAAATTTTCCGCTAAGCCAGCAGCCATTGCCCGCCGCATTTATTCAAGCGATGGGCCTAATCAAATCTGCTGCTGCGAAAGTAAATAGCGAATTGGGGTTGCTGGATAGTCAGCGAGCTGAAGCCATTTGCACAGCCGCAGATGCGATAGCAAACGGAGAGTACGACGACCAATTTCCGGTCGACGTATTTCAAACCGGTTCTGGCACCAGTAGCAATATGAACGCCAACGAGGTTATCGCCCGACTGGCCTCAGAGAGCAGCGGCGTAGAAGTACACCCCAACAACCACGTCAATCTTGGCCAGAGTTCGAATGATGTTATTCCAACCGCCATTCATCTGGCTGCGGCAATAGCACTAAACGACCAGCTACTTCCTGGCTTGCAGCAGCTGGAAACCGCTCTTGCTGATAAAGCCAATAGCTTTGCCAGCACGGTAAAAACCGGTCGCACCCACTTAATGGATGCCATGCCGATAACCTTCGCTCAGGAGATGAGTGGCTGGCAGCAACAAATTAGCCATGCACAGCAGCGCCTCATAGCCGTGCAACCCCGGCTCCACAAGCTCGCTCAAGGTGGCTCGGCAGTGGGCACCGGCATTAACGTCCACCCGGAATTTTCAACCAAAGTGGCTCAGGCGCTTTCCGCTCGTTGCAACTTGCCCTTGCAGCCCAGCGATAACTTTTTCGAAAGCTTGTCGTGTCAGGACACGGCGGTAGAACTATCCGGAGCGCTAAAAACCCTCGCCTGCAGCGTAATGAAAATCGCTAACGACTTACGATGGAGTAGCTCAGGGCCATTAGCAGGCTTAAACGAAACACAGCTTAAAGCCTTGCAACCCGGCTCCTCGATTATGCCAGGCAAAGTAAACCCGGTAATTCCTGAAGCAGTATGTATGGTCGCGGCGCAGGTTATTGGCAACGACGCAGCCATTACCATTGGCGGCCAAGCCGGCAATTTTCAGCTCAATGTCATGCTGCCAATGATCGCTCGCAACTTGCTGGAAAGCTTAAAACTACTTAGCAATATCTGCACACCGTTAGCCGCCGTTATCGAATCGCTCACCGCCAATACCGACCATATCGAACAAACCGTGGCCAAAAACCCGGTACTGGTAACCGCGCTCAATAGCCGCATCGGTTACGACTTAGGCGCAAAAATCGCCAAGCAAGCCTATGCAGAAAACCGACCGGTAATCGACGTCGCCAGCGAACTGACCGACCTTAGCGATAAGGAACTGGAAGAACTGTTGGAGCCGTTGAAGCTAACCCGCGGCGGCATTTTATAACCATTAACCCGGAAGTGACCTATGAAGCTACTCTGCTCCCATACCTCGCCCTATGCCCGAAAAGTCCGCATTGTCGCGTTGGAAAAAGGCATTGAACTGGAAGAGATACTAACCAACCCACTGGAAAGTCCTGACTGGTTATTAAAAGTAAATCCGCTTAGCAAAGTGCCCGCACTGATAACCCGAAGCGGAGAAACGCTATACGACAGCCGGGTGATATGTGAATACCTGGATAGCCAAAATGACCAAAACAAACTGCTCGCACCGGCAGGCAAAAGCCGCTGGTTAACCTTGCGACAACAGGCTCTCTCGGACGGACTGCTTGATGCCGCCGTGGCAAGCGTATTCGAAGGCAAACGCAGCGACGCCCAGCAGTCCGCCCACTGGAAAAACCGCTGGGACGAGGCCATCAAACGCAGTGTGTCAGTAATGGCTCAGGACATTACCGGTTTACAATCACTCACACTCGGCAGCATCGGCTGCGCCACGGCTCTGGCTTATCTTGATTTTCGCCATGCCAATTTAGACTGGCGCAAATCATCAAAGAAGCTCAGCCACTGGTTGGAACAATTCAGCGACCGTGAATCATTCCGGGCAACGGCCCCTCCGAACTAATTCTGAAGTAGTCAGGCGTGAACTCTTAAGCCAACACCCATGTACGGTTAACTCGCCCTACACTCTGTATTTCTGTTGGTAGTCCAGTGGCGGCCCGACTAACAAGCCAGAGCGAGTGGCTTTTTAACGCTCAGAAAACACAGCTATGCGGTTAAGAATGTTCTCGGGAATAGTCACTTCACCCGTTTAGCTTTGCCGGATAAGGTGGCGATATTGATGGATACGGGATTAGACCATATGGTTGTCTCCCAAACCGGGCATTCAATTGAGTTTTTTTAGCGGCTAGCGAGTTCAAGTCAAGCTTAGCTAATCATCAAGCGAATGCCTTAGTATCTTATTTTCTGCACGCTCTTTGGCGTACTAAATATCCAGCTATACAGCCGAATTATTGTTCTGGCTTATCAGGTTTGCCCGCGGGAGCACTTCTAGCTGAGGCGGATGCCTGCTCACTGCCTGACAATGCTTGTTTATAACTGTCGGCATAACGCCATTTTCGCCAGCTATCAAACCATGGCCGCATAACACGGATGATTCTCTGCACCCGCTTTTCCTTTAGGGTTTCACGGTCTAAGGCATTAAGCCGATCTACCCGACTAATGCCGCCCGCCTCGAGCTGATCCATTAGCTGGTGCACCTGTTCAACGCTGAACAGTCTTAAGCCAATGCGTTGGGTTTGATGCCGCTGGTTCAAGCGCAGGGTGGGTGAACCATCGACGCAGGAAGAAATAATGCTGTAGTGCTTTACCTCTGTGGCGCTCAGCGCCAACTGCAATACTTCTTCAACATCTTCAGCCAGGCCAACATAAATACGCTTACGCCAGTCTGATGACTTGTGCGCCGTGTGCAAGGCATACGGTTGCTCGGCTTCTGGATTGCTTAACATAGCGAGCTAGTCTAGTGAATAAAGCCGCTGCCTGCATTAGTGTTGGCTTTTACGGCTACAATCTTCGCTGCCTGAATTGCCAGTGGTTATTTACGTCGGCGGCTGTGCAATCCTCGGGGGTTGTGTTCCAAATTGTATCAACCTCATTACTTAAGGTTTTCCGGGCTGCCTATGCGGTAGATCACATTTAGAGTCGATTACGGCGCGAATACCCCAACCTGCCCCCAATTATGTAGCCCCATGGGCTACAACCTAAAAGCAAAAATTGCTAAAACCGCCTACGCCGAACAACGACCGGTTTTGATGTTCCCAGTGAAGTGACCGATCTGAGTGGTGACGAACTAAAAGAGTTTCTGGATCTTTTGGCGCTGACGCGGGGTGGTTTTTTAACCGAGAACGAAGGACTAGTGGGCTCTGCTCTGGTATCGCAGTCAAACCAACAGCTTGCCAGCCATTTGATCCAACCTTAATTTAGTCCCTTCCCACTGCGGCATTACCTGGCTCATCAGCCGGTAGAAACGGTCGCTGTGGTTATGTTCGGCTATATGGCACAGCTCATGTAGCAACACGTAGTCGATGCAGGCGCTAGGGGCTTTAATGAGGTGCGGGTTTAGCGTGAGTCTGCCATTCGGTGAGCAGTTGCCCCACTCGGTTTTCATATCGAACAGGCGGAACGGTGGTAATTCGCTTATCCATAAAATCTGCGGCATTAGTTTTTCGAGCCGGTCACGAAATACTTCGCGAGCTTTAATTCGATACCAGGCTTTCAGCGCCGCCTTTACCGCCTGTGGCGAAGCGTCACGAACATAAACTTCGAGAACACCGCGCAGCAGTTTTACGCCCACGGCGTAATTGGCACCCACATTCACTTTCAGCAGGTATTGCTTACCTAAATACAGATGCGTTTCACCGCTGATATATTGGCGAGGCACGATGTGCTCTTGCTGTCGTTCAAATTCACTAAGCTGCTGGCGAATCCAGCGGCCACGTTTCGACACCGCCTTTATCACTTCGACGTCGGAGGCACTGTCAGGTGCTAAAGCGATAACACGGCAATCGGGTTGCACTTTGATGAGCACGCTTTTTGAACCGGCTTTACGACGAGCACGCGAAAAGCCAATAGGCTCATCACCATAGTAGGCAACAAGCTCAGCCTGCGGTTTTTGTTGGCCAGAATGACTAACAGAAGCGGGGATTAGTACCGACATACAGCCGTTAACCCTTTGCCAATCCCACGCGGGTTATTTGTACAACCCACTCGATTATCTTGGTCGCCTGCTGAGTACCGCCGCCATTCGCTTTGCACACGCCGAATAGCTTAGGCAGTAAGGCCTTGCGAATGGCGGACTCGATATTTTGTGGATTGATTGAGTTCTCAGCGACGGCTTTTTCAACCACTTCATCCACCGTTTTTGCCAAAGCAACCCACTCATGCAAATCAACGCCATCGCTGCCGAAGAACGCTTCAGGCAGTTCTTTCTTGAACACACCAAAATAGGCCTGAGCATGTCGGTTACCATCGAACTGATCGGGTATATCGTCGAGGCTTCGCGCCTGTACCTGTTCTTCGAATTCCTTGAACAGCATGTACTGTTTTAACGGGTGATCGAATAGCGCTTCGGCTTCAGCGATCACTTGGCGCAGCAGTGCTGAGAACGCCTCCTGTGCGTAGGGATCGTCTTGCAGCTCTTGCTCGATAGTGCGGGTTACACGGGTTTTAATAATGTCGGTTTCATTGCGCGTTTTGGTCTTATCCCAACCAGCAAGCTTATCTGTCTTGCCCATTTTCCCAACATCGTAAACGCCGTCGGGCTCTTTTACCTCGACGCCCACTACGTGCTTATCCATAAGCTTTTTAACCTGCTCGGCATAAGCATCGTAGTCCACGGTTTCACCGGCATCACGGAGGGCAATCTGGCGAAGGTTGGAGAGCTGTTTTACGGTTTCTTTGTAGTGGCGACGGTCTTCGTCAGTAAAACGGTCGTCTTCGAAAAAAGTGACTGACTGCAAGGCAACCTTCAGGCAGCTGGCAAAGTCGCTCAGCGCCTCACAGAAGTCATCCCGCACCTTCTGGTTCATGTCCACCATTTCGCCATTCAGCTCCTTCATTTTCGGAACCAGAACCTGGCGCAGTGCCTCAATATCGTTTTTGTTTTTTACATCTTTGAAGATCGCCCATACGGCTTTGTAGAGGTGCGGGAGCTTTAGGTATTCGGTACACATCTGGCCGTACAAACCGGCGATGTCGTTAATGTCGAAACCGCCCTGAGTTCGCGAGGCTAAATCCTGATACTTCTGAATAGTAGTATCCAGCTCAGCGAGAATGCCGCGATAGTCGATAAGGTAGCCAAACTTCTTTTTAGGATGTAGGCGATTCACACGGGCAATCGCCTGAATCAGGTTGTGTTCCTTCAGCGGCTTGTCGATGTACAGCACCGCGTTCTTTGGCTCATCGAAGCCGGTCAGTAGCTTGTCGACCACGATCAGCAGCTTCAGCTTGTCGTCATTCTCAAAACGATCAACCACCGCCTTCCGGTAGGTTGTTTCATCCATTGTGCCGATGTTGTCTTTCCACCACTTGGTTACCACCGGCATGTCGGCTTCATCGACGCTGGTATTACCCTCACGGTCATCCGGGGCGCTCATTACTACCGCGCTTTCAAACAAACCCGCTTCATCAAGGTGCTGCTTGTATTGGATGGCTGAGAGCTTGCTGTCGCAGGCGAGCTGGCCTTTCAGACCGTCATCAATCGACTTGTCAAAATGGTTGGCAATATCCAGAGCAATCAAGCGAATACGATCTTCGGCCTGATACACCTCGCCCTTACGGGCAAACTTGCGTTTTAGGTCGGTGCGTTGCTCGTCGCTCAAGCCTTCGGTAATGCGTGAGAACCAGCTATCAATCGCTCGCTCGTTGACGTCTAAATCCGGCACGCGCTCTTCATACAGCAGCGCCGTTACTGCCTTATCTTCCACAGCACGTTGCATGGTGTAAGCGTGAACGATGGGGCCAAACTTATTGGTGGTTTTATCGTCTTTCAGCAGCGGTGTGCCGGTGAATGCAACAAAAGACGCATTCGGCAGTGCCTGCCGCATACGAATATTGTTTTCGCCGCCCTGGCTACGATGGCCTTCGTCAATCAGCACGATAATATCGCGGCTGTCGTTATGGCACTGGGGTAACTTGGTGGCGCTATTAAATTTCTGAATCAGCGAAAAAACGATGCGTTCGTTGCCGCTGCAAATTTGCTCTGCCAGCCGGGTACCGGAGGTGGCCATTGCGGCGGCTTTATCTGCCTTGCCTGCCAGCTCACCGCCTGAACTAAAGGTTTTGCTGAGCTGATCTTCCAGATCACGCCGATCAGTAATCACCACTATGCGACACTGCTTTAGCGAGTCGTGCAATATCAGCGCTTTTGATAAAAACACCATCGTGAACGACTTGCCGGAACCGGTGGTGTGCCAGATGACACCACCTTCGCGGCCACCTTTTGGGTTGACGGTGTTGATACGCTCGATCAGCCGCTTAATGCCAAACACCTGTTGATAGCGGGCGACAATTTTGCCGGCCTTTTTATCGAACAGCGTGAAAAAGCGAATCATCTCCAGCAGGCGTGCAGGTTGAAGCAGGCTGATAATGAGTCTGTCTTGCTCTGTAACTACCAGGTCGCCACCGGCTATTAGCGATTCATACCAATCACGGTCACCCGCAGGCCGATGGCTGAAAAGTGCGTCTATCTGCTCAGCGGATAGTTTGCGGTTTTTAATCGCCGTCATTTCCATTGAGCCAATATCTTCTTCACGCCATGCCGCCCAGAATTTCTTAGCCGTGGCCTGCGTTCCGTAGCGACCTTCAATGCCGTTGATGGACAGTGACAGCTGGTTGTAGGCGAACAGCTGCGGAATCTCATCAACACGCTGGTTGCGAAGGCTTTGTGAAATGCCTTCGTCAATGGTTGGGCCTTTATTGGCATGGCCATCGGGCCGCTTGGCTTCAATCACTACCAACGGAATGCCGTTAACAAAACAAACAATATCAGGGCGACGGGTATCAACCCCGCCGCTGCGAGTTACGGCGAACTCTTCAGTAAATAGGAAGCTGTTGTTTTCCGGGTTCTGCCAGTCGATGAGTGAAATGGTCGGCGTAGCCCGTTTGCCATCAACAAACTCCGTTACCGAAATGCCGTAGAGCATGTGGTTGTAGAGTTTTTCGTTGGCGATGTTTAGCCCTTCGTTCAGTGCTGGGCTGCAGACTTCGGCAATTAGGTTGTCTATCGACTTTTCGCTGAGCGGGTGGCTATTGCCAGCGAAGGTGAAGCGGCGTTTTTGTAGTTCGGCTCGTAGCACCTCACGAAGCATAACCTCATCCAGCTTGCTACTGCGTGCTGCAAGGGCTTCAGCGGGTGAGAGAAATCGCCAGCCCACATTGCTTAGCAATGCCAGCGCCGGAAGCTTGGCGCTATATTCTTCCTGAAATTTCGGGCTGTGATTAATTGTAGACATCATTCTGGCCTTTCACTATAGCGCATGAGACTAAGTCGCCAACCAGTTTCGAAGAATGCTCACTAACGCGGGTGAGTAAGCACCTAAACGCCCATCTACCGGCTCTTGAAGTTCGCAAATCAATACACCCAGTAACTCATCGTCTTCTACTCCCGTCGATGGGCCAGCGCCCTCATACGCAATCATGGCTTGAGCCAGATAGTGACGTTGTTGTACCAGCGCTTTGTTGCGACCCAAACTACTGCCCAAATTGAGCACTTCAATGGTAGTTTTAGCTCTATCCGTCAAACCTGCTACACACCCATCGATGCCGTAACTTAATTCAGTTTCACATTTCCCCATTAGCGGAGTAAGAGGTAACTGCTGTGAGCCGTGTGCGCTATCGCATTGTTTTTTGGTGTTGCAGCTGGCAACAATGTTCGAGAAATCAACTGTCCGAGTTGGAGCTATCCGCTGGGCTTCTACGTGCTCATTTACTGTGTCAGCGCTGGTGCCGGAGATTTTCTGACCACAATAGGCGCACAAATAGAACTGCTCGTCGGCACAAGCGGTACGAATTCCCTCTCGCACACCAGGAGTTACATCAGAGTAACTACTGCCAGGGTTGGCACGTCTCCAATTCGTTAATATTAGAGGCTCCGTACCCTTGTTAATTTCTCGCATGGCGCAGTTCCTGCTTTTTCAACAGCAGCTGGGCTTTGCTCAACTCCAAATGGTTTACGGGGAGTTCCTGCTCTAATTCGGCCATCAAACTACGTGATTTTTGCAATTCATTATTTTGAATCGCAGAAAATAACTCACTTAGCTGCTCTGCCACCGTTTCATTGCGGATGTGGGTATCCATCACACTAAGAAGAACGGTATTTGCGTCTTGCCCGTACTGAGAAGGGATATGAGTAAGAGCACCATCATCAAGCGAATACACTAATACACCGTCGCAATCACTAATAACGAGTGGTGAGTGAGTCGTTAAGACAAACTGACAATTTGGAAAAGTACTGGTCAATTGCCGAATAATATTGCGCTGCCAACTAGGGTGGAGATGCATATCTACTTCATCGATAAGGACAACACCGTCACCATGCAAAGGGTTTTGCAAAGCGGGGTTCATCATGGCTAATCGCCGGGCAATATCTCCAACCAGAGCCATGAGAGACTTTTCGCCCTGCGAAAGCTGTGAAACGTTGAGTGTTTCTCCGCCTTTGTCGATAGACATATGTAGACGTGGTTTTCTACGAACACGTAGGTTGCTGAAGCCCGGCATAAAACCGCTTATCGCATCACGAACTGCTGTGAGTTGCCTATCGCGCGAAGAAGCCATCAACGCTTGAAGCTTCTCCCACACTTCAGTACGTTCTCGAGTGCTAGCCAGTAGGTTCTCTATGATTTCTGATGGCAGGCTAGATTCATTTTCAACGTCCTCACGCTCCCTAAACCATTCGAAGAACCGTCGAAAATCCACACCCTGATTGAGCGACTTGTCGTAACCATCTAATTGTGAAAAAGTATGCTTTCCGCGAATTTTCAGGGGTATATCCAACACAGAGCGCTCAACCGGGTAGAAGGCTATAAGTGGCAGACTGGCTTTGTCGTTCTCGGTGAGTAGTGAGCGATAACGGTCGGCCAATCGTGTTGCCGCTGCGAAGTCAGAAATCAACCCGCTTTTTCTACCGGTTCGGCTTTTCGTCACTGTGAAACGATAAGATAATTCCTCTTCTGGGGCATCAGAGCCTGGGATAGAGCTCTGATCATCCGTCAGAAAAACATCAATAGCCGCACCTGATTTGTTGTTGAGAATCGTTTGCTCGGAAAGCTGATTGCCGTTGCCTTTTTCTGTGCGAATCCTCGCGACCAACCAGCTCATGCAGGTCGCCAACGATTTCAATAATGAGGTTTTACCTGCCCCATTATTACCTACAAAAACTGTCACGTTACCGGCAACTTCTGCGGTAGGAGCTAACGGCACCTCCAACTCTGAAAACCGACCAACGTTGCGCAGCCGAAATGATTTTATTTCCATACTTCCTCTAAGCGATTTTCAGACTACAGCATATTATAAAGTGACTAGTTCTCAGAAAAGCGGCAAAATCTGCAATTAGCCCTATTTTCACCCGCCACGTTACGCTACCTAACTTACGGTCAATATTCTTGTAATCCCGCAATTTCTCCACAAGTTGCCTCCGGCAGCAATTCGCCCTCAGCGTAAACCGCCCGAATATGCTGAGTGATGGCTTGCGGGCTAACCTGATA
>CAJQNE010000414.1 GCA_905479545.1 uncultured Gammaproteobacteria bacterium
GTACTCGGTGGCCGCGCCATGGAAATCGTTTATAGCGAGAGTGAGCTGCGTCGTTACATGAACGAGGCGGTGTCAGTATCTAACGATTCACCGGTGCTGCTTGATCGCTTCCTCGATGATGCGGTTGAAGTGGATGTGGATGCTATATGCGACGGTACTGACGTTGTTGTTGCCGGTATCATGGAGCATATCGAGCAGGCTGGCGTTCACTCGGGTGACTCGGCTTGTGTACTGCCGCCACGTTCGCTTGATGCGGCGATGCAGGACGAACTTTGCCGCCAAGTCGCTGCGATGGCTCACGGTCTGAAAGTAGTAGGCTTGATGAACACTCAGTTTGCGATTCAACGGGGCCGTATTTTTGTGCTGGAAGTGAACCCACGGGCTTCGCGCACCGTGCCGTTCGTCTCAAAAGCGACCGGCTTGCCTTGGGCAAAAATTGCGGCGCGTTGCATGGCAGGCATTTCGTTGAAAGAGCAGGGCATACCACTCACCTTGCCGACGCCGAAAAAATTCTCAGTGAAAGAGTCGGTCTTCCCGTTTGTGAAATTCCCGGGTGTGGATCCGATTCTCGGCCCGGAAATGAAATCGACCGGCGAAGTGATGGGCGTCGGTGATAGCTTTGAAGAAGCCTTCGCCAAAGCCTTGCGTGGCGCTAGCATTACGCTGCCGCAGCCAAAAGGCGCTGCTGAGCCACTACTCGCGTTTATTAGTGTGCGCGACGTTGATAAGAGTGGTGCCGTTCAGTTGGCCAAAGACATGATTGAGGCCGGGTTTGTATTGTGTGCTACCGGTGGTACCGCGAAAGCTTTACAGGCAGCCGGTGTTGAGTGCAGTAAGGTTAAGAAAGTCACCGAAGGGCGGCCGCATATCGTTGATATGCTGAAAAACGATGAAGTGAGCTTTGTGGTGAACACCACCGAAGGTAAGCGGGCTATCGAAGAATCGCGCACCGTTCGCTCGGCTGCGCTAGGCAGCGGAACGCCATACTTTACGACTTTGGCGGGTGGCTTTGCCGCCGTTGGTGCATTGGCGCACCTGGACAATGTTGAAGTCACTCGTCTGCAGGATATGCACGACTAGTCGTCACAATTAACGCAGAATTTTGGAGTTATACCGATGGACAAAGTCCCACTAACCAAACGCGGCGCTGAGAAGCTCCGCGAAGAGCTGCATACGCTCAAGCACGTTGATCGGCCGAAGATCATCGAAGATATTGCCACAGCGCGTGCCCATGGCGATCTGAAAGAGAATGCCGAATATCATGCCGCCCGCGATCAGCAGAGTTTTGCTGAAGGCCGCATTAAAGAAATTGAAGGTAAGATTTCTAACGCAATGATCGTCGATGTCGAGAAAGTCGGCGCTAACGCTCAGGGTCGCGTGGTGTTTGGCGCGACCGTGCATGTAGCTGACTGCGATACCGGTGACGAAGTCACGTATCAGATCGTTGGTGAAGATGAGGCGAATATTAAAGAAAACCGTATCTCAGTCGGGTCGCCGTTGGCTCGTGCGTTAATCGGCAAATCAGCCGATGACGTAGCTGAAGTTCAGGCACCGGGTGGCATACGTGAACTGGAAATTATTTCGGTTAAATATATCGCCTAACGCAATCAAAAATAGCAAGGCCGCGCCAACTCAGTAATGAGGGCGCGGCCTTTTTTTTAACCACTGATTTCACGGATTACGCAGATTAATTTAGCGTTTTAAGCACGTATTTGTAGGGCTTGTAAAGGTACTAAAGTTTTAAGCTAGCTGTCAAAACTACCCCCCGTTCGCGCTAAGCCTTTCGAATAATCTCAGGAGAGCCTTGTCGAAGCGCATGCTACGGGCCTTCGACACGCTCAGGCTGAACGGTCATGGGGTGCTTCGAGTTTGGAGTTCGCTTTCGCCCGTGACCCCGTTCGCCCTGAGCCTGTCGAAGGGTTTGCTATAGGTTTCGGCTAACTCAGTATCAGCCTGAACGGTTGTATGCCGTAATCCTGCTTTTAGAAGACCCTCTGAATTTGCACGTACGTCAGGTTTTAACCACCCATCAACTGGTAATCAATTAAATCGCAGAGGCAGTGCAATACCAGAATATGTACTTCCTGAATGCGCGCAGTGCTTTCCCCCGGTACGCGAATTTCAATGTCGTTCTCGCGTAGCAAGGTGGCCATCTCGCCGCCGCTTTTGCCGCTTATGGCAATTACGGTCATATCGGCTTCTTGTGCGGCCAGAATGGCGCGGTTGATATTGGGTGAACCGCCGCTGGTGCTAATGGCGATGAATACATCCTGCGGCTGGCCTAATGCCTGAACCTGCTTGCTGAATACTTCGGCAAAACTGTAGTCGTTACCAATAGAGAGCAGTGTTGAGGTGTCGACCGTCAGGGCAATAGCGGGTAATGGCGGGCGTTCCATTTCGAAGCGGTTTAGCAGTTCGGCGCTAAAGTGCTGGGCATCAGCCGCTGAACCGCCGTTGCCGGCGATGAGCACTTTGCCATTGTTCATCAGGCACCGTATTAGCATTTCCCCAGCGGCAACAATGGCTTCCGGCAGCACTTTCTGGGCGGTCTTTTTACTTTCAATACTGGCCGTGAAGTGGCCGTTAACGCGTTCCAGTAGGTTCATAAAGTCTCTCGATTTTCAGTCGATTAGCTATTCACAGGGAGGGCGTTATTGAAACGCATCCTGTATCCATAAAATGTCAGGTTTGTTGAGTCTACCGCTCATGGCTAAAACATCAAACCGTAAGGGGGTATCAGCCAACGCGGGGTTAGACGCCAAAAAGTGTGCAGTTGCCGAAATTATACGTCGCTGCTTACGCGCGTCTACGCTGCTGACGGCATCCACTGCCGCGCCGTTACCACGATAGCGCACTTCGACAATCACAAGCTCGGATTCACTATCGCCTATTTGTTCGGCGATCAGATCGATCTCACCGCTCCGACAATGGTAGTTTTGTAGCCGGATTTTCAGGCCCTTTTTTATCAGCCAGGCGGCTGCTATTGCTTCAGCGGCGTCACCATCGTTTTGTTTAGTCGTTCTCTGAGGCTGCCCATTTTTTTGCATGGGCTTTACTGCGTTTTTTAGTGTTGGCCAGGGCATCTATCGCACAGCTCGTATTTGGCCACCGTTGAACTCAGCTATTGGCATCTCTCGTTGCACAGCATGGTCTTTTATACTCAGTACGCCGGTGCCGCCATTGAGCCAGGCTTGCGATAGTCCGGTTTTCCAGAAGATGTCAGCGCCGGTTCTATTGCTGGTCGTGCCCTTGTCATTGAATTGCGCTTTGCGTCGTGCAATCGCCAGCGGTAACAGCTGGTAGGCATCATGGCCCAGTGCATAATAGGCGGCGTGTTGGCGGAACTGGGTTTTCCATTGAGTCGCCAGCTCGGCGGCAATGGACGGCTGCGGCCCGGATATCTGCCATGGTACGGCGGCAAAGCGCAGGTTGTTTAGGTTGAAGGCTGCGCCTGTCGCCAAACGATTGGTGGCGAGTACTGGCAGTGAGTTAACCCCTAACTCATTGAGTTGCTGTTGAATCAACTTCGCCTGCAACGGACTGGCGTCGATGGCGATAAAGTCTACATCGGTGCGGCCGCGGTTGGTTGAGGCCAGGGGCGCGCCGAGCAGTCGTGATAGTTCTTCTTCACGAGCAGTGCTGCTATCGATTTCCAGGAGTCGTTTAAGCAACGGGCGGAAATCACGCTCATCCGGGGCGTAACGCTCACTACTCAGTAAATCGCCGCCGAGTTCGGCGAGCCGTATTTCCAGCGCCGAATGTAGTGAGGTGCCGCGTGCGCCTGCCGGCTCCAATAACACCGCGCGATTGCGGTCTTGCGTAGCGGCGTAACTGGCCATTGAGCGGGCCTCGCTAGCCGGGTCGAGGCCAAACGCAAGCCATGTTCTGCTGCGCTTTTGGGTCGCAAAACCGCTAATTGCTGATTGGCCGTCGAGGGTAATCACTACCGGTGCATTTCGCTGGCGACTAAAGCGCTGCACCGAACTAGCGAGGTTAGCGTCTGTTGGCCCGATTACGGCAGCAGCACCCCACTGCGTAATGAGCCGCAGCTGCGTATCGAGGGTCTTGGGCGTCGCGCGAAATACCCGTAATTCATTGCTGCCGTTAGCAAAATTCGCTGCCAGCAGGCCGTTCTCAATCGCGCTGTGTTCTGCAGATGGTGTAGCAGATAGCAATAATGCGACTTTGCCCGCAGCAGGCTGCACGCTGGCGTTATCAAGCAAGGCTGGGGCTATACGATCGTTTGCGCTGTGGTCGTAATAACGTTGTTGCCATAACTGAATTTGGCGTGGATAGTCGCCAGCCGATTGCCAGCCGCGCTGGGCGATATCGGCAAGAGCTAGCCAGCCACGCTGTTGTTCGCCACCGGCGTTAACTGCGGAGAGCCACTGCGGCTTTATGCGCTGGCTATTGAGCAAGTTCCAATGTTGAAATTCGCTAACAATCCGTTCTACCTCGTTGCCGAGCGGCCCGTCGGTATAGCTTGCGGCGCTCATGATGGTTGAAGCCTCGGGCAGCTTGCCGAGTTTAGCCAGCAGCATGGCTCGTGCGCTAGCGGTTACTGGCTGCAGCGTGCCGGGTACTGGCGAGGGCAGTGTGGCAAGCTCGCTTTCCGCTGCGTCGAGTAGGTTTTCATTGGTTAGCAACTGGGCCTGGAGCACTGCTGCAAAGCGATTACCGCGCAGCTCACTGAGCGTGTACCGGGCGGCGCTCTCGTCGCCAGTGGCGAGCTGCATTTCGCCGGCGCGCAGCAGTGCCGCCGTGCGTAAATCGCCGCTGAGGGTTCTTGCGGCTTGGCTATACAGCGCAGCTAATGCCGCGAAATCACCCGATTCGGCCGCCGCTTGTTCAGCACCGATAATCGGAGTGGCCTGGCGGGCGACCGGCTCCGGCGGCGGTAGAGTTTGTTTGGCGCCGCCGCAGGCCGCTAGCATTGCTGCTGCCAGCCCGATAGCGAGGCTGCAGCGAAGCTGTCGCGGGTGGTTATATCGGTCGTTACAAATGTGCGCTGGCAACATGCAAAGCCTTCATCGGTGCGGGGCAGTGCGGTAACTGCCTATAATTCAATAAATTCCATTAGTGTTGCAGACTGTGAGACGCCACAAAAGTGCATTAAAACTGCGCTTGCAGGGTTTCTCAGCAACACCATTCTATTACAGCGAGTCAGCACTATTACCGAATCTATCAAAACCGCCGCCGAAACAGCCATTGAGGCTGAAATCGACTCTGGCGTCGAACCGGTGCTTAGCAAGGCCGCAGCGCTTTATGTTGTTGCCACGCCCATTGGTAACTTAGGCGATATAAGTCCGCGGGCTATTGAAGTGCTGTGCGATGTAGCCGTGATTGCCGCCGAAGATACCCGCCACAGCCAGCGGTTAATGCAGCACATAGGCTGCAATACGCCGATGATGTCGCTGCACGATCATAACGAGCGCAGTCGGGTTGAGCAGCTGGTTGCCCGCATTCAGCGGGGCGATAGTGTTGCGCTGATTAGTGACGCCGGCACGCCGTTAATCAGTGACCCCGGCTTTCAGCTAGTGCGGGCCTGTCGCGCGGCGTCGGTTCGGGTCGTGCCCGTACCAGGTGCCTGTGCCGCAATTGCTGCGCTTAGCGCTGCCGGTTTGCCGAGCGATCGATTCACTTTTGAAGGGTTTTTACCCTCAACCGGAGCAGCCCGGCGTAAAACCCTGCAGGCGCTGATTGACGATCCGCGGACGCTATTGTTCTATGAAAGTCCGCACCGCATCGGCACGAGTCTGCAGGATATGGCCGATGTATTTGGCCCACGTGAAGCCTGCTTTGGTCGTGAACTTACTAAGCGTCATGAGTCTATTCGCAGCGGTACGCTGGATGAGCTGGCGGCACTGTTCGCCAATGACAAAGAGCCGAATAAAGGCGAATTTGTGGTGATGGTCAGTGGTCAATCAAAACAGCAGAACGACTTAGATGTTTCTGCGGATGCCTTGCTCAAAGCGCTGCTCGCTGAGTTGCCGCCTAGCAAGGCGGTAAAGGTAGCGGTAAAACTCACTGGTCTGCCGCGTGCTGAGCTGTATGAGCGGGCGCAAGAGCTCAACGACCGCAGCTAACACTTTTACTACCTTGCCACGCGGTAATACTTTGTCGATGTTGTCGAAAGTCTATCCGTGGCAGTATCTCCTTCATTAATTTTTACTCCATATATAGCTTAGGAATTCGCATGCGAAACCTGCTCATCCCTCGTCATCTATTAGCGTTTGCCACGTTGCTTACGTTGGCTGCTTGCGGCAGCGACAAGCCGGTTACCAGTAGTGACGTGCCCGAACTGGATATCCCGTTTACGCAATACACACTGGACAACGGTCTGTCGCTTATCGTGCATCAAGACCACAAAGCCCCGCTGGTAGCTGTACATGTTTGGTATCACGTCGGCTCTAAGAATGAGAAGCCGGGTCGTACCGGTTTTGCTCATTTGTTTGAGCATCTGATGTTTCAGGGTTCGGAAAACTATAACGACGAGTTTTTCCGGCCGTTTGAGCAGGTCGGCGCAACTGACCAAAACGGCACGACCAGCGAAGACCGTACGAATTACTTTCAGACCGTGCCAAAGAACGCGCTCGATATGACGCTGTTTATGGAAAGCGACCGCATGGGCCACTTGCTCGGTGCGATTACGCAGGAACGGCTCGATGAGCAACGCGGTGTAGTTCAAAACGAAAAGCGCCAGCGTGAGAATGCGCCTTACGGCAAAGTCTGGGGCGCGATTACCGAAAATACCTACCCGGAAGGCCACCCTTATAGCTGGTCGGTAATCGGCAGCATGGAAGATCTGAATGCCGCCTCGCTGGAAGACGTAAAAACCTGGTTTAAGACCTACTACGGCGCGGCGAACGCGACGTTGGTGGTAGCCGGTGACGTTGATCCCGACGAAGTGTTTGAGAAAGTGCAGAAATGGTTTGGTGATGTGCCGACGGGCCAGGCATTAACCGCTTTGGATGAATGGGTCGCGCCGATGGCAGGCCCGAAACGTTTGACCGTTCAGGATCGGGTGCCACAGGCGCGGGTGATTAAGGTTTGGAATGTACCAGCAGCGGGCAGCGCGGATGCCAGTTATCTCGATTTAGCCACGACGCTACTCGCCAGCGGCAAAAACTCACGGCTCTATAAGCGACTGGTTTATGACGAGCAGATTGCCACTGACGTCGCGGCGTTTATCGATAGTCGCGAACTGTCGTCTCAGGTTTACCTCTGGGGCACGGCCGCGCCAGGCGTTGAATTAGCGGAGGTCGAAAAAGCGCTCGATGAGGAGCTCGCCCGCTTCATTCAGGAAGGCCCCACGGCTGACGAATTGGCCCGTGCCCGCAGCTCATCGCTGGTGGGCATTATTGAGGGCGCAGAAAAAGTCGGTGGCTTTGGCGGTAAAGCTGAAATTCTCGCTCGCAGCTATGTGCTGGGTGGCAGTCCTGATGCGTATAAAAAATCATTGGACCGGTTGCGTGATGCCACGCCAGAGCAAATTCGAGTCAGCGCTGAAAAGTGGTTGAACGACGGTGTGCTGGTCGTTGACGTAGTGCCGATGGGCGAGCATAAAGTGGCTGAATCGACTGCTGACCGCAGTAAACTTCCAGAGGTTGGTGCTGCGCCGTCGCTGAAATTACCCGAGTTTCAGCGCGCCAGGTTGAAGAACGGTCTGCAGATTGTGCTTGCAGAACGGCATGAGTCGCCGGTGGTCTATGCCGATCTGATTTTCCCGAACACCGGCTACGCGACTGATTTTCTCAGCAAACCCGGAACCGCCACGCTGGCAATGTCGATGCTGGATGAAGGTACCGATAACTACAGTGCGCTTGAGCTTGCTGAGAAGCTGGAGCGACTCGGTACCGGCATTTCTTCCAGCGCCGGTTTAGACAGCGCCAGTATTGGTATGTCGACGCTAAGTACTCGTTTGGGCGAGTCGCTGGCTTTGATGGCCGAGATAACCCGCGAAAGTGAATTTCCCGAAAAGGAATTAGACCGGCTACGTAAATCCCGATTGGCCGGTATTGCCCAGGAAAAAGCCCGGCCAATGGGCATGGTAATGCGCACGCTGCCACCGTTGCTGTTTGGTGAGAAGCACGCGTATGGCATGCCGCTCACCGGTTCCGGTACCGTCGAAGCCGTCGAAAAAATCACCGTGGACGATTTGGAAAACTGGCGTGATACCTGGTTGCGGCCCAACAACGCCATATTGCTGGTGGTAGGTGACACCACGATGGACGAGCTAAAGCCACTAGTTAAAAAACGGTTTAAGAGCTGGAAGAAAGCGAAAAAATTCCCGACTGTGCCCAAGCCGGAAGTGGCGCTCCCGGAGAAGCAAAAAATCTACCTCATAGATCGGCCCGATGCGGTGCAAACGGTGGTTATCGCCGGTCATGTCGCGCCGCGGCGTGATAATGACACCGAAATTCCATTACGCACCATGAACAGCTTGCTGGGTGGCATGTTTACCTCACGGCTGAATATGAACCTGCGCGAAGATAAATCCTGGGCTTACGGTGCGCGGACTATTTTGATGTCGTCAAAAGCGCAAAGGCCGTTTATCGCTTACGCACCGGTGCAAACCGATAAAACCGCTGAGTCGATGCTGGAAATCTGGCGTGAGCTGCAGGATATCAAAGGCCAGCGCGCAGCGAGCGTCGAAGAACTAGACGCTGCGCAGAAGTCGCAAACGTTGAGTTTGCCGGGCCAGAACCAAACGGCATCAGATGTGGCGGGCAGTATCGCGGGTTTGCTGCTGAATGAGTTACCCGACGATTATTACAGCGACTACGTCACTAAAGTGAATGCGCTAACCCCGACTGAAATCAGTAAAGCGGCGGCTGTGATTCAGCCCGATAAACTGACTTGGGTAGTGGTTGGTGATGTCAGCAAAATCCGCGGGCCGATTGAGAAGTTAGGTTTGGCTGAAGTTGAGGTTTTGCAGCTCGGTGACTAACGAGCGCTGTACTAGTCAGTTCGTATATAACCGTTCACGCTGAGCCTGTCGAAGCGCATGCTACGGGCCTTCGACAGGCTCAGGCTGAACGGTTTTTAGTGGTTTCTGCGTAAAGCTGAAAACTCATGTGCTTGTGCGACAGCCCCCATTAGTCGCACAGCGATACCAGAGCGGTTAGCCAATTTCAGCAATCACCGGTGCATGATCCGAAGGCCGTTCCAGTTTGCGGGGCTCCTTATCAATCCAACTACGGCTGCAATCTTTTTGTAGCGCATCGCTGAGCAGTACTAAGTCAATCCGGAGGCCACGATTACGGCGGAAGCCGGCGGCGCGGTAATCCCACCAGCTGAATTCGTCGGGTTTTTGGTCGAAGGCGCGATAGCTGTCGCTCAGGCCCAAATCGAGCAGACCTTCCAGTGCATTGCGTTCGGGCACGGAGCAGAGGATCTTGTCGACCCACTCTTCCGGGTCGTGCACATCGCGATCATCGGGGGCGATATTAAAGTCGCCAACCACGCAAAGTTTCTCGTGTTGCTTAATCTCTTCTGCCAGCCAGTCGTGGAGCTTTTCCAGCCAGCCGAGTTTGTAGTCGTATTTTTCGCTGCCAACCGCAGAGCCGTTCGGTACGTACAAGTTAACGAAACGAACATCGCCAACAGTGCCTGCCAATACCCGGCGCTGCGGATCTTCAAGGCCGGGAATGTCGGTAATTAGATCAGTGGCAGGCAGTTTGCTGATGAGTGCGACGCCGTTATAGGTTTTCTGCCCGGCCCAGGTCACTTCATAGCCGAGTTCGCGAATTTCATCGGCTGGAAAGTTGTCGTCAGTGAGCTTAATTTCCTGCAGGCCGAGAATGTCAGGCTGTTCACTTTTTAGCCAGTCGAGTACATGCGGCAGGCGCACGCGCAGAGAGTTCACGTTCCAGCTAGCGAGTTTCATACCTGTTCCTTGTTTAGTGAAAGCGTTATGGGTTAGCCGTCTCGATGCTGAAAGGCTTTATAACAACACAATGGCACCGAGCCCCAGGAAGGCTGCAAAACCAATAATGTCGGTGATGGTAGTGAGGATTACCGAGCCTGCCAGGGCCGGATCGATACCAAAGCGTTTTAATGCCAGCGGAATAATAACGCCTGCGAGAGCGGCGCAGAGCTGGTTAACAATCAACGCGCTGGCAATAACAAAGCCGATACGGACGTCTTTAAACCATAGTGTTGCAACAGCGGCTACCACGATGGACCAGAACACGCCATTGAACGCTGCTACGGCTAACTCTTTGCGCAGCAATTGGCTTTGGTTGCGTCGGTTGATATTACCAAGCGCCAAACCGCGAATCATCAGTGTGAGTGTTTGGCTGCCCGCGATACCGCCCATGCTGGCGACAACCGGCATTAATACCGCTAGCGCCACAACCTGATCGAGCGTGGCTTCGAATAATCCGACCACCCAGGAGGCCAGGAAGGCGGTAAACAGGTTTATGCCGAGCCAGACGCCGCGCTTGCGGGCGCTGCTGACAACCGGCGCGAACATGTCGTCCTCTTCGTCCAGACCGGCTTGAGCAAGAATGCTGTGTTCGGCTTCTTCACGAATAACGTCAACCACGTCATCGACTGTTATTCGGCCAACGAGCACGTTGTTGTCATCGACTACCGGCGCGGTGAGTAGATCGCGGGCTTCAAAGTGGCGGGCTACTTCGATATCCGGCAGGTTGGCATTAATGGCATCAACGTCGGCGTCCATCACTTCCCGGACGGTTTTGGTGTCTTCGGTAATTAGCAGCAGCGATAGTGGTAACACGCCTTGGTATTGACCACGGCGGTTCACGACGAACAGCACGTCGGTGAGTGCCGGTATGTGGGCGCGCATTCGCAGGTAGCGAAGCACCACATCCAACGTTACATCGCGGCGAACCGTTACCGTGTCGGTGTTCATTAAGCCGCCGGCGCTGTCTTCCGGATAGCCGAGCACGGCCTCCAGACGGGCCCGGTCGTCGGCGTCCATCGACGTCAGTAGCTTTTTAATTACCAGGTCAGGTAAGTCTTCGAGAATGTCGGCGAGGTCGTCCAGCTCGAGTTCTTCGGCAGCGACCAGCAGCGCATCGTCGTCCAGGCGTTCGATAATGCCGGTACGAACTTCATCGCCGACTTCCAGCAGCACTTCACCGCTGGCCTCATCGTCAATTAACCTGAACACCACTAGCCGCTCAGCGCGCGGCAGCGATTCGATAAGGGTGGCGATTTCCGACGGGTACAAATCGTTCAGCATGCCGCGCACGGTGCGGGAGGCACCGCGGTCTAGCGCTGCCTGCAGGCGCTCTAGTCGTTCGCTACTGGTTTGTTCGACGATGGTGTCGGCCATCTTTAATACCTTTTTTCGTTCTTGGCTACATTCGTCAAGCCGGAGGAGGTCGCCGATCAGCGTGTTGACCTAATTGATCTCTGTTCATTTTTACGCGTTCCTGCGCCGCCATCTTACAGAAATTTTGTCGTGAAATTTTGTCGAACTTCTGCGTGAGCCAGGCGGTCTAAGCGCTGTCCCACTGCGAACTCTGGTCCTGGGCCACCCGGGAATTGGTAACCCAAAGTCCGCAGTTGGCCTGCTAGAATAACGGTTATGTGTCTAATCTCTTTTGGTTGGCGGCAATCGCCCGGCAGCCGCTTACTGCTGGTCGCAAATCGCGACGAATTTCATGCCAGGCCGACTGCTGCAGCCGATTGGTGGCAAACAGAAGGTTCGCTGAATACTAATAGTCTCGGAGTGATGTCAACGGATGTGCTTGGTGGTCGGGATTTACAGGCTGGTGGCAGTTGGCTGGGTGTAAATCGTGCCGGCTATGTTGCTGCGCTGACGAATTTTCGTGAAGTGCCTGTAACTGGCAAGCGCTCGCGGGGCGAGTTGGTAAGCCGGTTTTTATTGGGCTCAAACTCCGCAGCTGAGGCTGCGGCTGAATTGCATGCGGAGCGATGCGAATATGCCGGGTTCAACTTGTTGTTAGCCGACGCAGATGAGCTGTATTACGTCAGCAATCGCTGTGATAGTGAGCCTGTGTCGCTGGCTCCTGGCTTCTATGGATTGAGCAATGCGTTGTTAAACAGCCCGTGGCCAAAATCGTTAAAAACGACTGCCGCGCTTAGTGAGCAGGTAGATGGCTCGTTGGATGCCTTGCTGGATATTTTTGCCGACCGTGAACAAGCTGATGACAGCCTGTTGCCGGTCACTGCTATGCCAATGGAATGGGAGAAAATTCTGTCGTCGCCATTTATCTGCACGCCTGAGTACGGCACCCGCGCTTCTACTGGTTTAAGTATTGCGGCGTCGGGTGAGGTTAATTTCAGTGAACGCCGGTTTGGCCCGGCTGGTGACACGGTCGATAGCAGCCACTTTCGATTTCGGGCGGCCAGTTGATGGCGGCGCGGAGAAACCTGGGTGTGCGCAGTCAGCTGGCAGGTTTGATAGTAGCGATGGCGCTGTTGCCATTTTATGTAGTGGCTGAACCCTATTGGATTGAAGTAGTGGATAGCAGTGAATCTGCTACAGCGGTGGCCCCCGAGAATCAGTTGCAGGTTCTGACACTCGATGCTGCTCCGGCAGGCCCTGGCGAGCCAACGATGGATAGGCTACGGGAAGGCGAAAATTCCGACTTTCTGAATCAGCCAGCGAACCAGGTGATTAGCCAGTCGCAGTCAGTAGGCACTCAGCAGCAGGAAGCTCCTGCGGCAGAAATTATCTCAAACGAAGCGCAACCGGTCAAAACAACATCCGACAAAACCCAGACTGACAAAACCAAGGCAGAAAGCAAAAAAGCGGAAGCGCAAGCTAAGGCTGAGGCCAGGGTTGAAGCGCGGTCCGAAGTTAAGGCTGAAGCCAAAGTAAAAGCTACGCAGTCCGGTGCTACGGCACCAACGCGGGACCGCAGCCGCCGCACCCGTGAAGTGGAAGTGTTTATTACCGGGCTTGACGGCAGACTGGAAAAGAACGCTCGGGTGTATCTAACACTAATTCGCAAGGATTCAGTGGTTCGGTCTCGCTATCAACTCCGTCGTTTAGTGGCGAAGGGTCGCGATGAGATTGCCGAGGCGCTGGAAGCCTATGGCTATTACAACGCCGAACTCACGAGCGATATAGATCCTGATCCTCCAGAGGGATCTCCCAACCCGGATCAACCCTGGCGTGTGCGTTATACGGTCGACCCCGGTCCACAGGTAATGTACGACGGCTTTAAAGTGCAGGTTGCGGGCCCCGGCGCCAAGGTCGAAGAGGTGCAGCAGGCTGTAACGGCAGTAAAAATTAAAACCGGCGACCCGCTAATTCACCCTGAGTATGAAGCTGAAAAGCGCCGCATTCTGGCGGCGGCACGGGACGAAGGCTATATCGATGCAAAGTATGCGCTGAGTGAGCTGCGTGTAAACCCCGGCACGAACAAGGTGGCCGGGTTGCTGCGGATGAGCTCGGGGGCGTTGTTCGAATTTGGTCAGGTGACGTTAGACCAGGATGTATTGAACGACGACTTAGTGCAGGCGTTTGTGCCCTTTAAGGCTGGCGATCGGTTTGATTCCGATAAGCTTATTGAGCTGCAGTTAGCTCTCAACGACACCCGTTATTTCTCTCGTGTGGAAGTGGATGTTGACCGGGACGCGGCCGTTCCCGAAACGGAGGCCGGCACGTACGAATCGTTAGATGGCAGCCAACAACCTTCGGTGATGCGGTTGCCGGTTAACGTTTTACTGTCGCCCGGTAAGCACCGGAGTTATAAGGCAGGTTTTGGTTACGGTACCGATACCGGTGGGCGGGTGTCGCTGGGTTATGAAAATCGCCGGGTTAACAAGGCAGGTCATCAGCTTAACGCTGAAACCCGTGTTTCGGAGCTGTCCAGTGAAATTGCGGTGCGCTATAGCTTGCCGGTCGTCAACAAGGGCACCGACCGGCTGGCGTTCGATAATAGCTACAAAAACGAGCGCCCGGCCGATGAGGGCGAATTGGTGAGGCAGCGGTCTGAGCTGCGGCTGGAGCGAGTGAAACCGCGTTTACGTCGCTCAGTGTATGTCGCATTTGAGCGTGAGAAATTTGAACTTGGTGACGATAAAGGTAGCAGCAAGCTGCTGATTCCCGGCTTTGGTATTAGCTGGGTAAACACGACCAACCGGCTGCGGCCGAAGTTTGGTTTGGCGCTGTCGGCCAATGTCCATGGCGCTGCGGAAGGTTTTCTCACTGATACTACTTTTCTACAGTTCACTACCAGTGGTGACTCCGTGTGGTCATTCACTTCGCGCTGGCGGCTGATTGGTCGCACGAAATTGGTATATAGCGTACTAGGCGCAGACTTCAACACTCTGCCGGCCTCTCAGCGTCAGTTTGCCGGTGGTACTGGCAGTGTGCGCGGCTTTGGTTATCAAGAGCTGGCACCGCGCGATGACAGTGGCGATGTGATTGGTGGTCGACATTTGTCTACCTTTACCGGTGAGCTGGAATATCAGTTTGCTAACAGCTGGGCGGTAGCGGCTTTTTCCGACAGCGGTAATGCTGGCCCGCAGTTCCTGAAGGATCTGCAAACCAGTGTCGGGCTTGGTTTGCGCTGGTTGCTGCCCTTCGGCCAGATTCGCTTTGACGTAGCGCAGCCAATAACCGGCGACGATGATCAGGTTCGTTTCCACCTGAGCCTGGGGCCGGACTTATGAGTGCGAAACATGAGCTTAACGCTACGAACAGCGAGACAGCCGATAATCATGCCAGCCAGCCTGAGAAACGCCATGGGTTTTGGCGTTTGTTAGCGTGGTTGGGCCGTTTGTTCGCTACCTTGTTGTGGGTGCCTATACGCTTGTTTGGCGTGCTGGGTATGCTGATCTTTATGCTGGT
>CAJQNE010000415.1 GCA_905479545.1 uncultured Gammaproteobacteria bacterium
GGCAGACGGTATAACAGAACGGGACGGCCAGTTGGCGGAGCTTCGCAACCAATTGACCGACATTGAATCGGTACGCATGTCACTTCAGGACGGCATATCCGAACGTGACGTATTACTTGCAAAATCCCGTGAAGAGATCGAACAATTAAAGACGGCGGGAACAGCCTTGGAAGACGGGATCAAAGAGCGGGACCGTCTTGTCATAAAAATGCGAAAAGCGGCGGACAAATCGGAAACGGTCCGGGCGGCACTACAGTCAGGAATAGAAGAGCGCGACCAAAAAATTGTCGAATTCCGGGGGACGCTTGAAGACGCCCAATCGAAATATGAAGAGAATCGAATCATAGTGGATAACGGCTTTTTGACGCTGACTATGAAAATCAAACGCAATGTGGTTGAAGAACGTTACCTGCATAAGCTGATAGCTGGTTGGGTAATAAATAAGCCGTCACCTGGGAAAAGCGTGAGTTAACTTTACCAGTGAAGACATAACAAATAGACAGAGAGAACTAGTCATGAATAAAGTGGACAGCAAAAAAGCGGCGACTTATTTTATCACCGGCGCTACCGGTTTTATCGGGCGTTTTCTAGTAGCCAAACTGCTGGAGCGTGGCGGTACGATCCATGTATTGATCCGCGAGCAGTCGAAAGACAAGTTCGAGGCGCTGCAGGATTCGCTGGGCGAAGCGGGGCAGGTCTTGGTGCCAGTCTGGGGCGATATAACCCAGCCCGGCCTGGTGTCTGATAAGGATATGACGCGCTTAAAAGGCAAGGTGGATCACGTCTTCCACTGCGCTGCGGTGTACGACATGGACATGGACGAGGAGACCGGTAACCGCGTCAACAACGAGGGTACCCGCAACGTCGTCAATTTCGTCAATCAGCTGGGCGGCAAAGTGCGTTTGCATCACGTCAGCTCGATCATGGTTACCGGCGATAACTTCGAGGGTGTGTTCACTGAAAAAATGTTCGATGAAGGCCAGAGCCTGAATCACCCCTATTTCCGTACCAAGTTCGAGTCTGAAAAGATCGTGCGCGAGGAATGCAAAGCACCCTGGCGCGTGTATCGGCCGGGTGGGGTAGTGGGTTCGGCAGAAACCGGCTCCATGGACCGGGTCGACGGTCCATATTTTTTATTCAAGACCATTCAACGTCTGCGCGACCGCGTACCTAAGTGGCTGCCGATGCTGAGTGTGGAGGCAGGCCTGATGCCGATTGTACCGGTGGACTATGTAGCCGTAGCCATGGATCACATCGCACACAAGAGTGGGCTCGATGGCAAGGCCTTCCACCTGCTGCAAACACCGGAACCGACGGTCGGCGACTTTCTCGCCATAATGCTTCGGGCTGCGCATGGGCCGGAAGTCGCGCGGCGCATTTCACTACCCAAGGTGAAACGCCGCCTGCCAGGCAGCGCCCGAAAGGCCGTGATGGGCTTCACTACCAGCAAGCTGGCAAAGCACGTCTCCAGCGCCATCGGTATGCCGTTGTCGCTGATTACCATGGTTAATAACCAGGTGGTGCTGGACGACAAACAGACGCGGGCTGCGCTCAAGGGCTCCGGTATTGAGTGTCCAAAACTGGAAACCTATGCGGAAAAACTCTGGCAATACTGGGAGCTGTTTCTGGATCGTGACACCAAGCTGCCACGCAAGGCGATGGAGACTTTGAACGGGCAGGTGGTGCTCATCACCGGTGCTACCAGTGGTATTGGTTTTTCGACCGCGCGCAAGCTCGGTAAGGCAGGGGCCAAGGTCTGTCTTGTGGCACGTACAGAGTCCAAATTGCGTCAGACTCAGGAAATCATTGAGAGCAATGGCGGCATCGCCTGGATATATCCCTGCGATCTCAACGATCTTGACGCGATTGAAGTCATGGCCAATAAGGTGCTGGCCGACCACGGACATGTGGATGTGCTCATCAACAACGCCGGTCGTTCGATTCGTCGTGGCGTGATGGAAACGCTGGATCGCTTTCACGACCTGCAGCGCACCATGCAGCTCAACTATTTTGGCTGCGCCAAGCTCATGCATGTATTGCTGCCGAGTATGGCAGCGCAGAAAAACGGTCATATCATCAATATCTCTTCCGGTGGCGTGATTGTTAATGCGCCGCGCTTCTCCGCTTATGTGGCGAGTAAGGCGGCTCTGGACGCTTACACGCGGGTGGTGGGGATTGAGCTGCAGAGTGATGGCGTTGAAACGACGGCCATGTATATGCCGCTGGTACGCACGCCGATGATTGGCCCGACCAAACTTTACGACTACGTGCCCGCCATGACGCCCGATGCGGCCGCCGAACTGGTGATCGAAACCATCGTCAAGCGCCCGCGTCGGGTCAAGACCGCAGTGCCTGCAAGCATGGAATTGATGTATGCCATGCAGCCCAAGCTGGTCGAAGCCTTGTTGGGAAGGGCTTTCAGGCTGTTCCCATCCTCGAGCGCCGCCAAGGGCGAGACGCAGACCAAGCCATCGGCTAGTGCCGTCGCGGTCGCCTCAGTGGTGCGGGGCACACAATGGTAAACAGCACAGCCGCCGAAAAGCACACAGGCATGTTCGAACCAGCCGTTAAAGTCAGGTGGTGCCTTCGGCTGACTCGGGCAGGTTCGGTAGCCGTCATCTGGGAATTACTGATCGTAGCCTAAGGGGCACTATGTATGAAACATCAAGTCAAAGCGCATTATCCTGTCAGTTCGGACGTCCTGATCAAGGCCTTTACTGATAAGGCCTTTCACCTCAGCAAGCTGGAGCAGCTCGGCGTTACCGAGCACGAGGTACTGGGGCACTCCTTCGATGGGCAGAATTTCAGCATCAAGATCCGTCGCAAACAGCCGCTGGGTGTGCCAATTCCGGCTGCACTGAAAAAGCTGATTGCGAGTGGTGAAGTCACCATTGAGCATGAGGACTGCTGGAACCTGCCGTCTAAAACCGGCCATGTCAACTTCGACATTCACGGTGTTCCGGTCAAACTCAGTTGTAAGTTGTCGCTTGCTGATGATGCTCAAGGCAGCGTTTATACTTATGACTGGGACGTAAATGCCCGCGTGCCACTGATTGGCAAAGTGCTGGAAAAAACCCTGGTTGCCGATCTTGATGAAAAAATAGCCGCAGAAACCGCAGCTGGTATCGCTCTGCTTGACAACTACAGCTAGCGAAACTGCGCTGGCGCGGTATGCGAACTATTGTCATCAGAGCCCTGGTCGACTGGCGAATATAGGCATCGGCCAGGGTAACTGTGGCTAAGCAACGGTCAAGCAAAAATTTTGCCTTACGTTCTGGCCCGTAGTCGTCGCCTATTTTTGAAATCGCTGCTAGCTCGGCACATCGACCACAATGCGATAGACGGGTTCTCTGCGCTTTGAGAAGCATAAATTTTGGAGGAGCCTCGTGAATTTAGACATTATTGTTCAGAACATAATTGATAACTGGTGGCAGCTAGCGCTGATCCCGTTTGTCAGCGCCGCAGTAGGGTATATCACTAATTTAATGGCGCTGAAAATGATGTTCAAGCCAATGGAATTCATTGGGATTCCCCCATATCTGGGCTGGCAGGGGATAGTGCCGCGCAAAGCTGCCGTAATGGCTGGTATTGCAGTCGACACCATGACCACCAAGCTGATCAAGCCCGAGGAAATCTTCGAGCGGCTGGACCCGCACCGGGTGGCAGCCGAGCTGGAAGAACCGATGCGCATGATGGCCGACGACATTGTTTATGACGTGATGGCCGAGCACCAGCCGACGCTTTGGGCCACCCTACCTGATCTAGCTAAGCAACGAGTCGTCAAGCGGGTTCAGCGCGACTCACCAGCGTTGATTGCCGAGATTATGGACAAGGTCCGCTATAACCTTGATGAGATGTTCGACGTGAAAGATATGGTCATCACCAGCCTGATGCGCGACAAGGAACTGCTCAATCGTATCTTCCTCGATGTCGGCGAACCCGAATTTAAGTTTATCGCCCGCTCGGGTGCTTATTTTGGATTCCTGTTCGGCATGGTGCAGATGATTGTCTATGCTGTTTATCCAGCGAGCTGGGTGCTGCCGTTCTTTGGCCTCCTGGTGGGATATGGCACTAACTGGATAGCGTTGAAGATGATCTTTGAGCCAAAGGAGCCTGTCCGCGTGGGCTTGATCAAGATTCAGGGCTTATTTCTGAAGCGACAGACGGAGGTGGCTTCTCATTACGGTGAACTGATCGCTTCTGAAATACTCACGCCCGCGAATATAATCGAGGGTGTGTTCAAGGGGGCGGGGTCCGACAGGCTGTTCAAGGTGATTGAGCGAGAGGTAAAACGGGCCGTCGACGAATCCATTGGCGTGACAATGCCCATGATCGCTATGACTGTTGGCACCAAGAACTACCGCCGGATGAAGGCTAGCGCCATTGAGCGGCTAGTCGACCGCCTGCCATCAACGGTTAAGCACATTGGAACCTATGCTGAAGATGCAATGGATATTCGTAATACGATCGTCGAACGCATGAAGCTACTGACACCGACAGAGTTTGAACGTTTGCTTCGCCCGGCGTTCGAGCAGGACGAGTGGCTACTGATCGCTGTTGGTGCTCTGCTAGGCATGGCGGCAGGTTTTGCGCAGCTGGTGATTATGTTTGGTGGGGGTTAAAAAGTTTCTATTCAAAAAGCTATTTTATGGGCAAGTAAATCGCAGTGACTGTCCTAACGAGTGCAATAGTCCGAGATAAAGGAATCGGAGACTGTTATTAGAACTGTGTAAGGCTCATATACGTTCTTTAGAAACACCTTCCAGCGTGGAATGTAACTGAAGAGGCAATGACCTTACCCCAAACTTAGTACCACCGGCTCGATGAGAAAAATCATTATGCAGCCTTGTTCGCGAAAGCGACAGGCGTCATATAGTTCAAGGTGCTGTGGGGGCGTTCATGGTTATAGTGATGCCGCCAGGTATCAATTTTGTCAATTTCCATGTTAGCGGCTTCTGCTCAGTGTGGGGCGTGGAGAAATAAAACGCCTGGCGTGCGCTAATTTGTCAGCCAACACTGATACGCCCCTAGTCCGTTAGACACTCGATTTCTTCATTTCATCTGTTTGGGTGACGGCTCCCAGCATTGTGCTTCGTCAAACAGATAATTCAGGGTCGCATTGTGCGTCCAGCCGCTATCGGGATCCTTTCTGCACTTTTTTAACGTGATATCGAGACTCTAATTCCCTGATACGTATTTTAGGGAATTGGTTCATTAAACTGCGGTAGCATGCGGTTGAAATCGGGCGAGCGAAGTTAAAGCAACGGAAGTTCCGCTGAGTTCCCAGTAAATTCGCTAATAACAGGGTAATTGATGGAGGAGCCGTTTTAGCTGCAGACTCTATCCACCGCCATACAGTCTGTGCTCCGGTAGTCTGGTTTGATGCCGGGGCGCTATTTATTTTATAAGTCAAAGGCTTTCCTTTGGACTCATAGTCTCCTAAGTAACTTGAGTATATTGTCATCGCCTCTTAGTCTCATTGAACTGGTAGTTATCTCTTAAGCCACCCAAATCGGTTTTAGAAGCAGTCAGGTTGATTTTTTCAGTGCGCGCGCATTCGCGGAGTATGTAGTGCAATTAGCTGGCGACATAAAATTTCATAACCTAACTAGCAATTGATAATCGGTCCGACGATATCAGCCGGCGCGTTGAGCCGCATACAAAACTGTTTAATAGCTGAGCGACACTTTTTCCTATGCGATTAGCCCCTCTCACGGTTGCTAGCTTTGTAGCCTGTCGTGATGTACATTTTTGCCTCACGCTAGATTTTTAATCACAAGTGAGCTCCAAATGACTGAAAATCCTAGAAATGTAATAATCAGCATTAAACCTGAATACGCTTTAAAAATCATCGCGGGCGAAAAAACCGTGGAATTGCGCCGGAGATTTCCGGTGAGCCAAGTTCGCGGCGGCATCGCCCTAATCTACGCCTCAAGTCCCATACAAAAGATTATTGGGTATGCCGTTATTGACGAGGTCTGCAGCCTCCCAATTGACTTGCTTTGGGAAGCTACGCATCAGAAAGCCTGTGTATCTAAGGAGTTCTTTTATTCATATTTTGACGGTTTAGAGAAAGGTTTTGGCCTTACTTTGAGTCGTCCGGTAACACTAGTTAAACCGGTCGATATAAGGCAGCTGGAGGACGAGTTCATGCTAAGCGTTCCACAGTCTTTCCGGTACGCCCCCGAGAGCATTTTGAACTCACTGGCAGCATGACCTCGCTCAAAGTCCTTATTGATACCAATATATTGATAGGGCTTGAGGATAGTAAAGAGATCCACTCCAGTTTCTCTGAATTCCAGAAGAAATGTAATCAATACGGCGTCCAGATATTTGTCCACGAAGCGTCACGTTCGGACATCGAGCGGGACAAGAACTCCGAACGAAAGCAGATCATGCTTTCAAAGCTGGGAAAGTTTTTGCCTTTGGAAGGCATTCCAATTCCGGCTAGTGCTGAACTTGAGCGTGTTTACGGGCCGGTCAGGAAACATAACGATCAAGTTGATGTAACCCTCCTTCATGCATTGCATGCAGCCGATGCTGTTGATTTCTTAATTACGCAAGATACTGGCCTGCATAAGCGCGCCAATAATGTAAACGTGTCTGGTCGAGTCTTTCGCGTTGAGGAGGCTCTGGTTTGGCTTCGTGAGAGCTATGAGCGTCAACCTGTTCCACTTCCTTACATTAGTGAAAAGCAATGCCATCAGCTTGATCAAAATGACGAAGTTTTCAAATCTCTTCGCTCTGACTACACGGGGTTTAATGAGTGGTTTACTGGAAGTTGTGTTAGATCGCACCGTGATTGCTGGACGATAAATTTCGGCCGAAATATTGCCGGGATTGCTATCCGGAAGGACGAAACTCTAGATGATCTTCTCAAGGATATTCCTACTGCTAAAACGCGATTCATCAAAAAACCAGAAAAAATACTAAAGGTCTGCACTTTTAAAATCGGCGAAAAATACCGTGGCGAGAAATTGGGGGAGCAGCTTCTTAAGCAAGTCTTGTGGTGGGCAAAAATAAACCAGTATGAAGCTGCCTATCTCACAGTTTTTCCCAAACATCGATATTTCATTCACATTCTCAATCAGTATGGTTTTGAGATAATAGGTCGGCGTGACGGAGAGCTTTATCTCGCTAAATCGTTTATTCCCGGTGTCTTAGCGACCCCGCCTAGTAAACAGGCTCTGCAATACCATCGCCAATATTATCCTAACTTTCTGGACGATGGCCGAGTCAATAAATTTCTTATCCCAATAAAGGCTGACTATTATCAGACTCTGTTTCCCGAGAATGTTAGTAGCCGGCAACATAGTCTTTTTGACCAATCAGCACTTGAGGGAAGAACACCCGGCAACTCTATTCGAAAGGTATACGTGTGCCGGGCGCAAGTGAATTCTATAAAGGCGGGAGATGTTCTGTTGTTTTTTCACCTGAAGGATAGTAACTCCTTTCATTCACAAGCGGGGGTTACTGTTGGCATTGTGGATGGCTTAGATGTTACATCCAGTCATGAGGAATTATTAAAATTGACAGCGAAACGATCAGTTTTTTCTTCAGATCAGTTAATCGACTTTACTGCGAGAGACACCAAAAAAGTGAAAGTCATCAATTTTCTATTAGCGGGGCACGTAAACCCCAAGGTGCCTTTTAGTCGATTGGAGGGGTTGGGGTTGGCTGGCCCGTATCAATCCATAAGGCAAATATCTGACGAGCAATACGCAGATCTAAAGCCAGAGCTAAATATCGATGTCAAAACCCAGTGATATAACCGTCATTGCTGGCGTGTCGGGAGTCGGCAAGTCTTACTTAATTGAATCGCTGCGAAATGAGCTCGAAGATGTGGCTCATTTTTCAGCTGGCTCGTTAATAAAAAAGGGCCGTAAAAATACGGATAGAGACCAGCTACGGTTGTTGGGTGAGAGGGCTGTTCTATTAAATCAGCGTATTTTGGTAGGCCAGTTCAACAAGGAATTAAGGCGTTGTCGATCCGCGCTTGTGCTATTCGATGCTCATATGATCATCGATATTGATACCTCGACGGTTGAAGTGCCATTCGAGATATTTCAGGAGGTGGGGCCTTCAAGAATCATTCACCTTAGAGCTGATCCGAAAACAATTCGTGATCGAAGGATTAGTGATAAAGCAAGGTCAAGGCCAGAAATTGGTGTTGAAAAAATCGCTTTCCAGCAGACTAGATCTGAACATTTGGCTCGTCGGCACTGCCAGCAGCTAGAAATTCCATTTTATAGTTTTGACAGCGACGAGTGCCTCGCATTTTTCAATGAGATGTCGTCAAAGTCGCCTGAATAGTCATGTTTTTCTCAATATTTACTTTTCCTGCATATAGTTTTGACTAGCGTTTTAAAGACTCTAACGTCAGCCCAGCGGGTACGTCGCCCCTGGCCACGCGTTCGAGGACCTCGACGTCCAACGTGGCAAGCCGGATTAATTGCCCCACGTAAGATTGAGTTATCCCCTCGCGTTTGGCTATTGCAGTAAGTGAAACCTCCTCACCTTTCAGCAACTCGTCATTCCATCGAAGCCCTCGTAACACTGCTTTCTGAAGCGAACGCACAGATGTTGACGCTGGTGGGCTTGATTCGACTAAGACTGCGCTGGGTTGGGATTAGAAAAGCTCTGCTATCGGCAGGGCTTTTTTTGTCTCCGGGTTTCAGGTGTTTTTCTGGGGTCCGTCGGCTGAGTTTTTGCTCAACCGTATGCCCCGGTGTTCTTGGCTCTAATGCGGGTCGGTCGCATACAAGGTACTGATTCGGCTATTCGCTTTCTTCAGCATTTGCTGCCCGCGTTCCGGCAGCTTCCATGCACTTAAGATAACCATGCCGCCGCCATCTTCATCGGCCATCAATACGGCAGTTTCGTCGTCATTAAAATGCAGAGGAATGCCGCCGAAGCCAAATTGGCTTTCGTTTAGCTGACGCATCGGTAAAGCTGTTTCAAGGTCTGCCATTAAATATTGGGTCACAATATTTTGTTGGCCAAATAGTGGTCCGGTTGAATAAAGCTGGCGGCAAATCTCGGCGCTGGCATAGGCGCGGCAAATATCAATTTCGCGGCGCTGCTCTATCGAATACAGCGATGGCGCTGCGCCTAAATGGTAGAGACCGGCACCGCCGTTAACCCACTGTATATTCAGGTCGGTTTCACAGGGTTCGTCGGCGACACATAATGATTTCAGCCGTTGGCCGCTATTGTCATACAGAGCCATTTCGAACTGATTGAAGAACAGCCAGCTGTTGCCATCCGGGCTGAGTTGTATGCCTGCCGGGGCATAGGTATCTAACCAATCAATGCCAAACTGTTCGAGGCGCTGTGACTCGCTTAGCAGCATGGCTTGAGGTAAGCGCGAATCAACCAATACGGATTTGCTGTCAATGCCGACGATGCGTCGGTGTTTATCCAGCTGAATTTGCCAGTCGGGTGAGAATCCGGCTTTCGCAACCAGCGTTTGACTAGGCTCAAATGGCGTAGCCAATGTCCATTCGCTGCTGAAATCAGTGGGTTCAAGATTAAAGCTAGCCCAGTACTGCTCGGCTCCTTTGCGTAATGAGTCCGGTGGAAAACCAAGCTTAGCGAAGGTCTGCAATTGTTCATCGCGATCACGGAGAAACTCTGCCTCTTGGTCCTTGTCGATTAACTTAATATCGTTTTCCACGCTCTCATTGTCCAAGCTCGCGTCAGCGGTGGCATCGAAGCGAAAGAAATCCCAAATACGAACACCTGACAAGTCATCGAGCGCCATTAAATATCGGCCCCCGGCTAATAATTGATAATTTTCGCCGGAGCCTGCTTTTACGGTAAGCCTTTTCTCCACATAGCCATCACCGCCTTGCCACTGTTGAGGCGCCCAGAAGGTAGCGACACTGTTCTCCACGCTAAAGTAGTCCCCGCCGTTTACCCAGTTAACGTGGCCGGTTGTTTCAAGGAACTGCATTCCACCCACTTCAGGGAAGAAAAGTGCAAGGTGCCCGGAACATTGGAATAACATCATTGAACTAAGGTCGTTACCCATCGTTGGGCGAGTATTCGTGCCGAAGCTTGGTTCGTCGCTTTGGCCGCAGTGCTTCACTGGCATCGTTAGTGCCGTGCGCTGATCGGAATCTATGAATATTTCGGTCGCCGTATCAGTCTCAAAGCTACTGACTAACCCACCCCAGCGCGTTAGCCCGACGTAATTGCCATTCTGGAACTCTGGCGGTCTATCTGTTTGAAAATACCATTGACCCACTTGTTTGCCGGTTGCGCTTTGCCGGGAAATGAGCACGAATTTTTCCTGCTCTGCTTCATTAAAATGGACTTCAATGGGGCCTTTGTATAAGCCGACTTCCTCGCGTTGCAGGCCCGCATTAATACTCGCTAGTTGTTTACCGTCCGCCATATTCCACAGCAGTAACTTACCGCTGTGACTATCTTCACTAATGGCACGCTGCGAATCTGAGTCAAATAACTGAAGGCTGCCGGTTATTTCGAAGTTTGTAGTGAAGTTATTGAGGCTAATCGAACTGACGGTCTCTATGGCTGGACGGGATTTTGAGATGGAGCGGCGAAAGCGCGATTGTGGTCTGTTTACGACGAATAGCGTGTCCGAATCTGCCTCTATTCGGAGTAACTCGCCGGGTACACGTTGGGTGATTTCTCCGGAAAAACCATATTGAATCACTTCGTGTGGCGTGCATTTTATGCCCCAACGGCTGGATTCCACTTTTTCACAGACCGGTGCTATTTCGGCAATTACAGAGTCGTTGTCTGTCGATATACTCATTACCTGCCCGGCGTATTCGGCGGCGCGGGTTTTACTTTGCAGGTTAATTAATTCGCTGACAGCGGTTTTATTCTTCTTTGTTACTACAACAAAATCCGACTGACGGGCAAAGCCTGATTTATCACCCGGCGCCGACAATATCAGCTGCCCGTCGTTCAGCGACCAAACGTAAGCATTGCCAGCGGTGCTGGCAGTGACGAACTGCTCGTCAGCTGAAATATCAGCCTTAGTCCAGTGCTCACCGGTTGATGGGCGTTGCCGCAATTTTATCCGGCTGAAATTTTCGGTATTAATTAGCATTGGCGCTGCGGGCCCGGTTAATAGAAGCCGGCTTCCCTCTCGCAATAATGTCGCGGAGTAGGGTTGCTTACGTAATGCGTCGTGGTCATCCCAAGCCGGGTCGGAAACATCACGAAATACCAGCTTGTCGCGATAGACCGCAGCGATCATGGCTATTTCTGCCTCCTTTGCAAAAGCACGGTCGGGGTTGTCCAGGGTGTTGGGTAACGCCGCAACGGCCAGTTTAAGAGCCTGTTCATAGTCGGCTCGTTTCAAAGCCTGAGTGGACTGGCCCGCTAACAAGCTCGATTCAGCGACTTGTGCTTCGTGGGTTCGTTGCTTGGCCTGTCGCGTCTGTTTAACCGCTATGCCGCCAGCCAGTAGGGCGGTAATGGCAAGCATCGAAACCGCGAATAACCACCGCCGCAGCTTTCGGGCTCGCTGTTCAGCCAGTTTCAGTTGATGGGCGCGATCCCGGCGGGTTAGCTGCCCGAGCGGCACCGCTAGTACGCCGGCGATAATTTTCAGCAGCATCAATTGCTGCTGTTCAAGATAGCTTGCGACTCGTTTCTCGATCGCTTTGCCGGTCAGCTGACCATCGTCAATTAACCATTGGCGATAGGCCTCCGGGCTAGTCCAGCCCTGCTGTAAATGGCCGCCGTGGTTAACCCTGAAATCCGCTGCAATCGGTTCGGCGCGAGCCGTCGTTCTTACCCCGTAGGTATAAACAAATTGCAGCGGTTCAGGAAAGCATTCATGTTCGGCGGTAATGCGGTCATCCCACTTGGCGCTGTCCCAGCCAGCATTGGGTTCACCGTCAATAATCACCGCCAAAATCCGGTCGGAACCACCCAATTGTTTAAAGCGCTCTATTTCGTTGGCGACATAGGTTGATGCAACAGCAGCGGGCGAGCATATAACCAGCAACAGTTCCGACTGCTCGAGGGCAAGAACAATCGAGTCGCCTAAATTCGCGTGTGCCGGCAGTTCATCCTCGTCGCGGAAAACCGGGAAAATTCGCGAGGGTATGGTTTCGCCACGGCTATTTTTTGTGCCGACTAAATCGGCGGGCACTTCGTAGGTTTCCAGCGCTTGATGCAGCCAGGTCGCCCACTGCCTGCCGGGGGCGTGGTTATCGGCGTGGCGATAGGAAATGAACGCGTGATAACGTTGTTGCGGATTACTTTGAGCGCTAGCGGACATGGGTTGCTGCCGGGGTCTTGGTCAGTAGCATAATAGCAGGCCACAGAAGCCGGATGTCTGCCGCGCATCGTTTTTGGTGTCAAAAGTTTTGAGCAATCTGGTACGCTCAGGCAGGGCGACTGGGGCGTTTATAGGAGTAAGCAAGAGCGCATGAAAAAACGCATACTATTGGTAATTGTTTTCGGTTGCTTGTTGGCTGGCTGTGATATTCATAAGCGACCCGGCGGGCAGCGTGACTCCTATGGTTGCTTAGGCTCCGGTGGTTATAGCTGGTGTCCCACTACTCAGCGCTGTGAGCGTTCTTGTGATGACCCCGACCAAACTGATACATCAACAAGCCAGTAGTGCGGTCGGAATATGGTGGGCTGGTAGTTGGCTTGAGGAAAATGGATATGAAGGCATTTCAGCTGTGCAGCGCGATAGTTTTCGTCGCGGTAATAAGCGGCTGCGCTGGTCAGCGTGATAGTTACCGGGCGCTGCTGAGCGGCGAGCCTCCAGCAATTAATCTGGCGGTAGGCGACAAGAAAGAAGTGTTAGTGGTGTCTAATGGTTTTCCGGGCTGGTGGGGGTACTATCCGGCGTTAAAGTCACTCGATACTTCGGTCGCGTCGGTCGGTTGCAGCAGCGCCCGCAGCGCAGTGCCGTTCCGCAAACCCGGGATGACTCTGGGTGGCGAACGCTGTTATTTAACCGCCCACAGTACCGGTGAAACCTGGCTGAAGCGGGTCAACAAATTCGCTGTTGACGGTGCTGAACCGGAGCTACCTGGCTCTGACGATCGGTGGATTCGTTTAAGAGTTGAGCCCGGGCCGTTCCAGTTTCGCTAACGGGCTACATCGGTAAAACTGGCAACGCCAGAATTCTTGTGTCTGTAGCCGGAACGGTTGCGACATCATTGACTGCATACAGTAACGAAAGCGCAGCGCGCGGGAGCTGCCTCTCAGACTGCCGGGCAGAAAAAACGAGTGTCGGAAAGCGTTTCAGCCTGTAGCTTTGCTGCATTATTCCCATAGTGGTCCAAATAGAACGAATTGCCGGTTCGGCCATTCGTCTTGTCTCGCGTGTTTGCTAACGTGGTGCCTGAATTTCCGACCGAGTCGCCTAACCATGCCGTTTATATCGGACACCTCCGGCATCACTATCGACGAGCCGGGTGCTGCCGCTCGCTTAGCCGAGCTTTGTCAGCCTTTTAAACCTTTATCTGTTCTGCTGGTTACGGACAAAAGCGTTCGGGACCAAGGCTTGCTAGATGAAGCAAAGCTAAGCCTCAAAGCAGCTAAACTTACAGTCACCATTTTTGACCGGGTTGACGGCGAGTTGCAAGAGAGCGTTGTGCTCTCCGCTTTTAATTTAGCGCATCAGGCTAACGCCAATGTCATCGTTGGTTTTGGCGACAGCAACTCTATGGACGTTGCCAAGCTGGTAGCGCTGTTAGCTAGTCCCCGCTGTGAACAGAAGCTTACTGACCTGTATGGGGTGAATAAAGCGGGCGGTCATCGGTTGCCGTTGATTCAAATTCCGACAACCACCGGCGATGATTCCGAAATAACCGCGACCGCTGTTGTGACCACCAGCGATAAGACCAAATCGACGGTGGTTTCGCCACTGCTACTGCCAGACGTGACCGTTATTGATTCCTCACTAACGACTGGCGAGGCGCTGCAGATAGAGGCGGTTGGCGGATAGTACCGGAGCGGCTATGGGCGTTGGAGTTTTCCCCGCAGCCTATTAGCGTCGGTGACCAGGGCTGCTATGCTGGTTTGATTGTTTATAACTTTCAATCGCAGAGGCTTGTTAACTATGTCGTTTAACACCATCATTTCCGGCCGCGTACGTGCCGTTCTAACGGCATTATTGTCGCTTGGCCTGTGCTCAGCATGCATTAGTACACCGCCGGATGATAGCGCTCAGCTGGTTAGCAATTGGTTGTTGAAAGCTTGGGTTATCAACGGTGAGCCAAGAGCGCTGGATGCCGGTATCGGCAACCCGACCTTAGTTATTCAGGCCGATGGTGGTATCAGCGGCTATGCCAGTGTTAACCGCTACAACACAGAAGCTGAGTTTCAACCAGATGGTACTGTGGTGATTTCGCCCCGGGTTCTCACTACCCGCCGGGCGGGGCCGCCCGCTGCCATGGAGCAGGAGCGACTGTTTTTGTCGTTACTACCAAACGTAACCCGCTACCGGATTATCGATGGTGAGCTGCGGCTGGAAAATAACGAAAGCTGGGTGCAGTTTTCCGCTGAGTAATGGCTGGCGTGTTTCGGTTAAATAGCGCGCTGCCGCGGCAGAAACGAGCAGTTGCTCCTCAGCCCGCTTTGTTATCACCGCAGCAAGCCCGGAAAACCTATCGTCACCTAGGTTTAGCACTATCGCTGGTCAGCTGCTACGAAGCGGTGGCGACCCGAAAAATGATCGCAGTTGCAGGTTTTGATGAGGCGGAATCGGTCTATGAGTTTGGCTGTGGTACCGGGCACTTTGCGCGGCTGTTACTGAGCAATCACTTACCGCTGACAGCGCGTTACAAGGCAGTCGACATAACCCCCAAAATGGTTGAGCTAACCCGGCAGCGACTGAGCGGTTTTGTTGGGACCGGGCGTCACGGCAATGGTCGCCGCGTCGAAGTGGAGCAAAGCGATGGCGGCCCGCCTGAGGGTGAGTTGCCTGCGAGCTATGATCGTTTTGTCAGTAACTTTGTACTCGATATTCTGCCGGAACCTGCCATCGCTGTAGTTTTGGCAGCGGCGCATAAGATGTTGTTGACCAACGGCTTGCTGTGCTTGACAACGCTTTGTGCCGGTAACCGCCGCACCAGCCAGCTTGCAATGCACTGCTGGCAGACTATCTATAGCATCCGCCCGGAGCTGTTGGGCGGCTGTCGGCCGCTGGAGTTGGCGACTTTATTGCCCGCTAGCCAGTGGCAAATCGTTCACCAGGAAACAGTACAACCGTTCGCTATACCGCTCGGGATTGTAGTGGCGCGAAAAATTGACCCTTGAAAAGTCATCAGCTAGATCACTGTCAGGAGCTCTCATTTTATGTCGACGATCAACCGAATTTGTTTTGTCTGGAATGCCGACTTCAGTATCGCCAGTGGCATACGGGCACTGAAAGAGGCGGTAGAAGGTCAGCACAGCTGCACGCTCTGCGAAATTGCCTACCATCGCGTGCGGCAGACCGGCGATTGGAAGCAGTACAAAAATGAGTTGGCACAGCGCTATGCCGCGGATATCCGCGAACCCTGCCGCAATCAGCTAAAGCCGTTGGAGTTGGAGGTACTGAAAGGTGACTTCCCTGCGGTGCTGTGTCGAACGCCTAACGGTGTGGTGAAACTACTGGGGAGCAAAGAAATTGATGGCTGCGATGGACAGTTTGCGCTGTTCAAAGTGGCTTTAGATTCGGCACTCGCATCAGTGAGTTAAAAATAACTGCATTGGCTATGTAGGCACTCAGGGTGTCACTACCGCTAGTGATGTGGTGTATTTGAAATACATTGACAGTTATTCGATAACTCCGGTTGATATGGGAACCGGCCTTATTGAGCAGCTCATTTCAGGGCCGACCTGCTTCGGCTAAACTACGCCCCGCTGTCTCTTTTGCAATTACAGAAATAACCATGCTTCCCACCACTGAACAAACTGCAGAACTCATTCAAAGTCGTCGGACTATCCACGCGTTTAAACCTGAAAAGCCGGATGCGACTTTGGTGGCTAAGGCTGTTGAGCTCATTCGCTGGGCGCCGAATCATCGTTTTACCGAGCCATGGCGGGTGTACCTGCTGGGTGAGGAAACGACCAAAGACGTACTGGATATTTCCGAGCGCCTGATTCGCGAGAAACGCGGTGATGCTGCGGCCGACAGCAAGCGGGAAAAATGGAACGCAGTGCCGCAATGGTTGGTGGTAACGCAGCAGTTAGCCGGTGACAAACTTCAGCAGCAGGAAGACTACGCTGCCTGCGCCACCGCTATTCAGAACCTGCAGTTGTACTTGTGGAGTGCCGGTATTGGCGTGAAGTGGACCTCCGGCCCGGTGATTCGCTCAGCAGAATTTCTGGAGTTGCTTTGGGCAGACCCGGGCACGGAACAGGCTGTCGGCTTATTGCAATTGGGCTATCCGGCAGAAGTGCCGAGCATTCCACGCAAGCCGGTTGCCGATTATTTAATTACGTTGCCTTAGAACAGAGCGGGAAAGTACACAGGCGAGCCGTTATGAGTCCCCGGCTGGTGGGTCTTCTGCGTATTGAACAACTGACTCCGGAATAACTTCCCAGCTGGCTTTGGAGCCGACGAAAATATGCCGCCCGATTTCGATTTGTGGGTCTTCGTTCAGGCAGCCCAGAGTAATGCCATGAATGCTGCCTTCGAAGGTGCCGCACAGCGTTGAGCCACACTGGCTGCAAAACTGGTAACCGAAACCGTGGTCGCCGACATATGACGACAATAAATGTTGCCCTTGTTGCCATGAAAAATCGGCGGGTTCGACCAGTGCATAGGCGGACGCCTGAGAACTAAAAGCCTTGCGGCAGCGAGAGCAGTGGCATGAACGCGCGTCCCTTAGTTTGCCAGTTAGCTTGTAGCTTATGGCGCCACAGAAGCACTCACCGGTTAGCTTCATACTTATTCCAGGAATAGCTTCCAAAGCAGTGCTAAACAGCTAACCTTCGGCAGCCGCTTTTGCCGCCACCCGTGCACGCATTTCTTCCTGTTCTTTCCTGCCAAGCGGGAAATTCCACATGATAGTGATCACGCTCATTTTGATAATTGACGGCACGAAGCAGTAGATCATTGTTAGCACGGTAAGCGAGCGCGGCGTGTTGTCGAACGACTGAGCGTCAAAACCGGCCAGTGCGAGTATGCCGAAGGCAATACCCACCGCCATTGCCAGCGCTAACTTGGTGGCCATGCCCCATAGCGCAAAATACAATCCGGCCCGGCCGCCGCCGCCATTGGCGGTGTCGTGTTCAATCACATCGGCTTGCATAGAGGCCGGTGCCGCTACGTCTACGCCTAAGCCAATGCCGGTAAACACACACACCAACAGGAACCACAGAAAATCACCCTCGCCGAGCAGCGGTACAGTAATAAAGGCGCAGCTGACTACCGCCAGGGCGGCGCACCAGAGGCGGTGTTTTTCCATTCGGCGACCCAAGCGCAGCCAAAAGGGTAGGGCGATCATCGCGATGGCGAAATACACCAGCAGCACGATGCCGACCTGAACTTCGGTGAGTTTGAG
>CAJQNE010000416.1 GCA_905479545.1 uncultured Gammaproteobacteria bacterium
CAATATAGGCACTTGCATAACCGCTCTACTGGCAGCCACCGCTGTAACCGGCAACAGCGCAGCAGCCCTGCAAATTGCCTTTATTCACCTAAGCTATAATGTACTCGGCGTACTGGTAATTTTCGGCCTGCCGTTCCTACGTTACCTGCCGGTAAGAGCGGCCGAGTGGCTGGGATACACCGCTGCAGAAAATAAATTCATCGCTCTCGCCTACATTGTTGGCGTGTTCTTTCTGATGCCTGGCGTGTGCCTGGGCATTACCAGCCTGCTATAGAACCTCACTGCTTTTCGGAGAAAATAATGTCAGACTATTCAACGTTGCCCGCCGAAAAACTTAAGCGTTTGATGGAGGAGACTGAACAGAGTCTTATAGAGCTCAGGCAAGAAATGGACCGCAGGGCCGAAGCTGCGCAAGGTAAGGAAATAGACCGCCTGGATGAGCACATGAGATCAGCCGAATTGAGCCTTACCGTTATTAAGGATTTCTTTCGCTACCTCTCTAATGAAGCACGACCTGGCGACAAAAAAGAAATGTAATTACTCAGATAACCGCCCTGTACCGAGAAGTACAGGGCGGTTTGTAGCGGACTGAATTCACTGTCGAATTACTGAGCTACCCGAGAGCCAAAACTCCCCCGCTCCGCAGCCAATCAGCACTACAATAAGCACGATGCGCCTCGACAAATTTATCTGTAAAAGCAGCACGTTAAACATTCAGCAAGCCCGCGAGGTAATCGACGCTGGATTAGTAATAGTAAACGACCAGGTGGCGGATAAACCCAACGCCCAGGTACATGAGAACAACACCATCACTTTAAACGGACAACCGCTCAGAGCTCGGCCATTCCGCTACTTGATGCTACATAAACCAGCCAGCACTGTTTGCTCAAATATCGACGAAGCCTACCCGTCGGTTTTTTCTGCTTTGAGCATTCCGGACTCAGATGAACTACACATCGCCGGCCGTATGGATGCAGATACCACCGGCCTGGTGCTAGCCACCGATGATGGCCGCTGGTCGTTCAATATCATTCGTCCCAACCAACTCTGCCCCAAGGTTTACCAGGTGAGGCTCCGCGACGCGGTAACCAGCAGCACAGCCGAGAGTTTTAAATCGGGCTTACTACTGCAAGGCGAAACCAAGCCAACGCTACCGGCAACGCTGGAAATTTTGTCTCCGCGTGACGTTCGGCTAACTATCACCGAAGGCCGCTACCACCAGGTGAAGCGGATGTTTGCAGCGGTAGGCAACCGGGTAAATTCATTACACCGCGAACAAATAGGCCATGTAAACCTGGACATACCTGAAGGCCAATGGCGAAAACTATCAAGCGCAGAAGTCTCGCCCTGGACAGTCGATTGAATTACTCGATGGCTTGGCCCTGCGGCGTTTAGCACACCGGTATAAGCGGCACTGGTACTCGCAGCTACTGATTATCCGAATTAGTGCAAATCACCGGTGACGTAGCTTGTCAGGAATAACTACCCGCCTTGCCCCATGCACAAATGTGGACTAAGGATAGTAACAACCCTTCTGCATATGCTCTCAATCGAATTCTACATATTGCTACGAACGTCACAATATGGCGCGATTTGACGGTTTTCTGGCGCAACCTGACCTTCTATGTCTCAACACCCACCTATATATTGGTTTACCAACAAGAACACTAATATCCAGCAACAGCAAATCTCGGCGTTGTTGGAAAAAACGCACTCACACAGAGATGCAAAACTATTTGGAGGAAGAGCACATGGAAAACCCAGCGAACGCTTTTTGTGTAGCAATTGATGGTGAAATGCTTGCCGAAGACAACCCTCTTTCCGGAACCGGAACGGGCTACGGCAGCATGGTCGACGACCTATACCCGTTCCCCCGCATCTACAGCCGCTCTACAGCAGCAGAAAAACAGTGCCGCGATGACGAGCGGACTCAGGCACGGCTTAACAACCAATACAACGACAGCAGATTGCCCGGCGCGGTAATCCATGATGATGTACTCGCTCCGGAAGTCGTCAGAAACAGTCTATGGAAGTTTCACGGTGATGAAAGTACTCGCCAGCAGTTCGCACAGGAAGACCTGCTTGGCCTGGGTGATGATGCAGAACCCGGCGAAGACGGCGTTGATGTCTACGAGTCGATGTGGCATTACTTCGAGAAAAATTGCGACTTGTGGGTAAACAACCAAGACGCTGAGGCCAAGCTTCAACAGTTGCTAGCGAGCATGACCGAGCAGTTGATTGATAACGACAATCCGGAAAATTATCGCGTTAATGTGGTTGATCCCATCATAAGGTTTGCGCCGGACGGCAAACCACCCTCTGTTGATCACCTGGATTATTATCCACCGCTGCCTGAGCGCTATCCGAAGCAACCATTTGATGAAGAGTTTCGTGACGACGATGTGTTCGCTTGGGTACAGCAAGCTTATGCATCACCGTATTACCGCCTGGAACAGTACACCACTCATCTGGCCAACTTTAAGGTAACCAACGCGCACTTCCGACGCACCGAGCCGTTCGCGAATGACGACCTTGACCAAGCGATGGCGGATGGCCGGGTGTTTATCGTCAACTTTGAAGATTTCCATGAGTTTAATATTCGCGAATCCGGCCCTGAATCTAACGGTGCGCGGCTGTTTGCGTCCATCGCTATGTTCGCAGTACCACTTAACAGCGACAAGCTGAAAGTCATCGCAATTCAGGGCACGCAAGATACGCCGCGGGACGATGCCGAGCGTCAGGCGTGGAAGGCGAACGGCACGCAGGAAGCCGACCGACCACTGTCGGACGTATTAACGCCTGCCGACGACTACTGGTCATGGCAGATGGCGAAATCGGTCTTTATGGGCATGTATTCGACCAGCAGTGTGGTTGACCACTTATCGATGCATGTCTTTCTGGGCGCTATCCCCGTCGGCTTCTACCGAAATATTCCAAAGCAACACCCGCTCACGGCGTTGATGGAAACGCATATGCAGGAGCTGGTGCTAAATAACTACCTGGGTATTTTTTGGGACTCCGGCACTCAGGAAGTCGGCACCTACGGACCGGCCGACAAAGGCCTGCTCACCAACGCAATGGGCAAAGTAACCGGTTGGACAGGCCAGAGCTTTATTGATGCCACGGTGAAGCGTTCAAAAATCTACGATTTTGTTGGGCACTCAACACCGCTGGATCGCAGTCAACCAAACCCATACTCGGCCATTGGCGATATGCCGGTAATTGATGATCAGGGCACCTTCCCCATTATCGAAAAATGGGCGCGTAACTACTTGAGTTTGTACTACCGCTACGATTCTGATGTCGCCAACGATCATGAGTTGCAGGCGTTCTGCAATGACACCGCGACACTGGCCAAGGTAGCTGGTTTCCCATCGTCAGTGAGCACTATTGACGA
>CAJQNE010000417.1 GCA_905479545.1 uncultured Gammaproteobacteria bacterium
GACTGGCAGATAGTGGCCGAAGGTCGTGGTGCTGATGAGCCGCTGGTGCCGAACACTGGCCCCGAAAATTGGGCGAAAAATCGCCGGGTAGAATTGCGTCTTTGGGGTGACGACGTAGTGTTGCCAAAAGGCGCTCAGGAATCCATTACCTTCAAACTTAAGATGCAGGGCAGTAGCCGTGGTGTGGATCAGAACAAGCCGGTGGTATTGCACGGCCTGAAGTCTTCGGTAGTACTACCAAGCGGCGTGAGCTTCGTGCCCGGTAGCGTGCTGCGTGACGGTAAGCCTTATCGTGACCCGGTGGTTCGACAAAATGGCCAGGTAGTTACTTTTGAACGTGGTACCTGGGTCGGTGATAAGCGTGAGGAAATTAGCTTTCAGGCAGTAGTGAACAGCTCAAGTGATGAAAAGCTACTGGCCGCTGCAACCGCCCGATTCGCCACTAGCCGCCAAGGCAAGTTAGACGTAACTCCAGCAGTATTTAATGAATTTATTGCGCCTAAGGCGGCGTCTAATAAAGTCGAACGAATCGTACTGCCTGCTTCAACGTTGCAGAACGTGGGTTCGGCGACGCCACTGGAACAGTCATTGGCGGCCGTTATTCAACGCGCTAAAGGCAGCGGAGTGGGCGTTGGCGGGCTGCGCTTTCAGATTGTTGGCCATGCGAACGCCACTACTGACGGTGATGCGCGGCTTGAGTCTGAATCACTGGCACTGGCTGCCCAAGTGGGTGCTTACCTGAAAGATCGGCTGGGGTTGAGCCCTGAACAGCTAACCGTAATTGGTATGGGCGCCAAGAGGCCGTTCGCTGGTAATAGCATTGGCAAGGCTGCTGAATTTAATAATCGTATCGAAGTGATTAGTTGGGTCGACTCACGTTTGACCAACAGCGGACTTCAAACAGTGTCGGGTTTAGATAGCCGCGACATTGAGACTGAAGAAGAATATGTTTCTGAGGTAGACGATGGGTTAGATCTCGGTAATCAAATACCGGAGATAATTGAGCAACGGCCTCCTCAATACCAGTCGCGTGAGTTTTGGAAGGACCAAGATTATTCGGTGGAGTTCGTTTGGCCGCCAGCTGATTACAGCCCCAAGCTGCCTAGTTCAGCAATTGCAGTCAAGCGTCCTGCCGGGCAACGTGTGGTCGTTGAAGTAAACGGCCGACGCGCTGAGAAAAGGAACTACGAAGGCCGGTTTACCTCACCGGATCAGAAAATTGCTGTGGAATCCTGGACGGGTCATGAACTGGACTACGGTCCGAACACACTAACTGCGATACTGTTCAATAAGAAAGGTGAAGAAATCGGGCGTGTGGATCATATCGTTCACGTTGGTGGTCGTCCGGTGCGGGTTGAGTGGGTCGCGGAGCGTTCACAGGCGGTTGTTGATGGTCGTAACCGCCCCGTGCTGGCATTCAAAATGTACGATCGCTGGTCGAAGCCAGCACGGCCAGGCTCCACGGGTACTTTTTCGGTTCAACCTCCATACCGTTCCTGGTATGAAGTGTTGGAATTGGAGAGCAACCCTACTGCTGGTCGTAGCGCCAATGGGCCGCAGTATAAAATTAGCCCCGATGGCTACGCCTATATTCCGTTGGAGCCAACGTTGCTGAGCGGCGACGTAGCATTCACTTTCGACCTGGCAGGTGGGAAAGGCCAGGAAGTACTTGCTTATCTGCAACCAAAACCGCGTGATTGGATTATGGTGGGTGTCGCCAATGGCACACTTGGCTATAACCGCATTAATGACAATGTGCAGCAGATCGATGCAGGCGAAGGTGATCGCTACTATAACGATGGTCGTGTAGCGTTTTACGCATCTGGCAAAGTCAAAGGCGAGTGGCTATTGTCGCTGGCTTATGATTCATCTAAGCAGCGGCTCGAAGAGGATCAGCGGCTATTAGGGCAGATTGATCCCGATGAATTCTATACTCTTTATAACGATACATCAGAGCAGGGTTACGCGGCTTCCAGCAGCGACAAACTGTACGTCAAAATTGAGCGTAAACAGTTCTTTGCGCTATATGGTGACTACAGAACTGACCTGACCGTTACCGAACTGTCTCGGTACAGCCGCACACTGACCGGCTTCAAGAGTGTTTATCGCGGTGATGTTTTTGAGGCTAATGTATTCGCCGCTGAAACCCGTTTGGGTTTTGTGCGCGATGAAATTCCAGGTGACGGCACTTCCGGTTTGTATCAGCTGTCGGCTAATCAAATAGTTTTCAATAGTGACAAAATTGCGATTGAAGTGCGGGATCGTTTTCGTAGCGAAGAAATACTTGATCGTCGCGAGTTAGCCCGGCATATCGATTACAACATTGATTTTGATGATGGCACGCTGTTCTTTCGCGAGCCGATATTCTCTCGCGATGAAAACTTCAACCCAGTAGTAATTGTTGCCGAATACGAAACGCTGGACGACAGCAAACGCCAGCTGGTCGCTGGTGGTCGTGTCGGCGCCAAAGTTTTGGGCGACAGGCTGAAAGTCGGTGTAACGGCGCTCAATCAAGAAGTGCTCGAGGGCGACGACCAGCTGTTAGGTGCCGATGCTGAGATTCGCTTGTCGAATAGCAGTACGTTGAAACTGGAAGCCGCCGTCACCGACCGTGATTCTGCAGGCGGTATTGATGCCGAGGCTTATAAAGCTGAGCTGGAGTTCAACGGTAGCCGAGCCTCTGGAGAAGTTTATTATCGCCAGCAGAGCGACGGCTTCGGTTTCGGCCAGCAAACAGGTACTGAAAACGCTACACGCAAGTTTGGTGCCGAAGGTGATTTGTTCCTCGGTGGTGGTGTTTCTCTCCAGCTAGAAGCGTTTGAGCAGGAAAACTTAACGAGCGATTTGAAGCGTGACTACCTCGAAGCGGGTATTCGTAAATCGTTCCGCAAGATTAGCACCGAGCTGGGTTTTCAATACGCGAAAGATGAGCAGGCAAACGGCGATGAGCTGGTGTCTCAGTTGGGCTTTATTGGCGTCGCTGGCAAAATTGCTGAGCAGATTGGCTATCGAGTGCGTTATGAAGGTGCATTAGGTGACAACGATAACGCTGATTTCCCTGATAGATTAACGGTGGGCGCTGACTACCTGTTCGGCAACGGCGCACGTCTGTATGTCGATCAGGAGTTTACCCGTACCAACGAAACCTCTACCCGCAATACCCGTGTAGGTATTGGCATGAGCCCTTGGGCTGGTGCTACGGCTAACGCCGATGTAAATCAAAGCCAGTCTGAG
>CAJQNE010000418.1 GCA_905479545.1 uncultured Gammaproteobacteria bacterium
ATTATCGGACGAAGAAATTTGCGCCATGGTTGCTAGCAAACAAGTGCAATTTGCAAATAGCTATGATCCGAATTACCAAAAAGTTTTCGACTACATTCTTGACAAAGGTAGTTATATGGAGTGGATGCTCTTCTTGCATCCAGATCAGCAGAAGTTTGTAGATACTCGATATTCCGGTGTCGCGAAGCTCTCCGGTGTCTCTGGTTCCGGCAAAACTTGCATCCTCGTCAAACGGGCGCTTGCACTTGCATTAGAGTCGGAACATGAGACAGTGCTGATACTGACATTGAATCGGCAGCTGGCCAAGCTTATCCATGAAATGGTCGAGTCTCTGTGTCCGGATGATGTTCGGCAGCGGATTGAAGTTAAGCCGTTGTTCCAACTCAGTCAGGAGCTTCTGCACGAATTCGAACCTCAGAATGATAAGTTGTATGACGATGTCACATGGAAAAGCCAAGAACATATCGATGAAATCTGGCGCGAGTTCTACCGTTGTGAACTTAACAACAACAGCGCTCGGATACTTGAGCGCCTTCATGACTCGCTTATAGCCCGTAATGTTGACGCAGAACAATACATAAGAGAAGAGTTTGACTGGTTGCGCAGCGCGTTAGCACCTCAAGAGCGGAAAAAGTACCTCAGCATTGAACGAAAGGGTCGTGGTTACAACCTCGATAAAAGGCACCGCCATTTAGTAATTGATGGGTTAAGTGCATGGGAAAAGAAGATGGAAGCGATAGGAATAAGTGATTATTTGGGATTATCTACTGCTCTGCAAAAACATTTAGATAAAATCGAACCGCGTTATCGTCACATCCTCGTAGACGAATCTCAAGATTTCGGAACCATTGAGTACCGGCTCATCAGGCACTTGGTTTCAAAGTCTGGAGATGATTTGTTCTTTTGCGGCGATGCTGCTCAACAAATATCCCCTAAACATGCTAGTTTCAAAGCGGCTGGCATCGATTTACCGTCTGTAAGGTCGTTTAAAATCAGTCAAAACTACCGCAACGGTCGAGAAATTCTAGAAGCCGCGTATAGCATTCTTGAATCTAACCTTTCCGAGCAAATGCTTGAGTCAGAAGATTTCGAAATTCTCAGCCCAGAGCATGCCAACTTCTCATCTTCAGCGCCCATAATGTTGGAAGCGCAGTCACCTGCCATTGGGTTTGGTCATGCGCTGAACTATATTAACGAGGAGTTAGACCAGCATCCTTCGCGTAAAGGTTGCCTCGTGCTTTGCGGCTACAGTCTTCATCAAATTCAACACTTTGGCCGAAAAGTCGGGCTACCCGTACTGGATGGGACTTCTTCAATTGGCGACAAACGGCTCCATTTGTCTGATTTAGAGCACAGCAAAGGCTTTGAGTTCGACTATGTGATTATTCTCAACTGCGTCGAAGGTGTGTTGCCTGATGCATTCAAGCCTGAAGCTGAACAGCATCGCGATTTGGCTCGCTTTTACGTCGCTATGACACGTGCAAAGCACCAGTTAGTTATTTCTTACAGTGGTGAGCGCTCGTCGTTGCTGATGGCCTCTGATGATCACTTTCTAACGGATAGTTGGATTAATTACCTACCTTGCGAAAAAGCGGAACGGCATGGTATGCCACCCTCGCTCAATGCGATACGAAATCAAGGTGACCCAGGACAGCTCGATAAAAGAATGAAATCCTTGTCTGGCCCGGATTTTCTCTACACCCGCAAAGCTACCGGTCTACCAAGTTTGTTAATCGAAAAACTACGAAAAGTGATACCTGGGCGCGGACGGATAATTAATGGTGAGCGCGTCGAATGGGAGACAATAGAAATGGCCGAGCGCGATATAGGTATCTCCCCTAGATCACGACAGGCTTTTGGTCCGGAAGGTTTGAAGCAATTCAAGCATTTACTGGATGACCTTGGTGGTAAGCGGCAAGTTGATGACTAAGCGCACCTATAACTCCAAACCGAGGAGGGAGTTAAGTCTCGAATTGTGCGAATCGGCGCGTCTTCACGGCACCCTCCAAAAGCGCGAGTGCAAAATTTAAGACCTTACTATTCAGATACTTAAGCACCCTTCTTTCTCACCTCCTTCGGCGTGCCCCCAAACCAACGCCGACAAGCCCGATTAAACGTGCTCTGGTCGGTATAGCCCAACAACCCCGCCACCTGACTAAACCGCATGGTGGTTTGAACAATGTATTGCCGGGCCTTTTGACGGCGAATGTCGTCGAGCAGAATTTCGTAGCTGGTGTCGCAGGCACTCAGTGCCCGTTGCAGGCTGCGGGGGTGCATGGCGAGTTGCTCGGCAATAACGGCGAGGCTGCAATGACCGGTTGCCAGTAAGCGGTGAACCAATTCGGCGACCCGATCAGAAACCTTGCTATCCGATGGATGCGAGGATTCCAGAAAGCGCTCGGCTAGTTGGCGGGTATAGGAATCGGCGCTGAGTAGCGGGCGGTGCATGTCGCTGGCTTTGAATTCGAAACCACAGTGCTCAGCATTAAACTCAACAGGGCAACCAAACGCTTTGGTGTACACCGAGCGCGGTGAGAGCGGTGCGTGCATCAGATAGATTCTGACAGGGCGAGCGGATTCACCCGCCAGCATTCTCAAAATGTGCGAACCGTTGGCGAGGCTTAGTTCGTAGCCTTGAGGAATGTAGTCCATGCCCGGTTCATCAATTCGATAATTGAAGCAGTAGTCGCCGGCTTTGTTACGCCCTTGCAAACTAAACTTTAACGCTGGCCCGTGTACGTAGAGGTATTTGGCCAGGCTTTGGAATGCATCCAGCACGTTGGTGGCATTGCGAGTCATTACGGCAACCGGGCCGAGCATGCCCAGACCCTGCCACCGCACCAGTCGCAAGCCGAAATCTGAACACTGGCATTCCGCCGCTCCCCGTTCGAGCACGTTCAACATGCTCTTGTACGGTACATAAGCATCGGGGTCGTGAATTAGCGCCGGGTCAATGTGGTGGCGGGCCAGCAACGGCGCGGCGTCGCTGCCGAGTTCCGCCATCAGCTCTTCAATGCCCGCGAGGTTAGCGGCGCGAATTAGTGTTCCCATGCGGTTAGTGTCGCACGAAATCAAATAACTGTCGCGCAAACCCTATTTTAGCCCTGCTGGAGGCGTAGATTGGTAGGCATGCGATTACGGCGACTGAGGAGAAAATAATGAATACACAACATTTTGATACGCTAATTATCGGTGCTGGCCTTTCGGGCATTGGCACGGCGGTGCGCCTGAATAAGGAGCACCCGCAACGTAGTATGGCCATTATTGAACGTCGCGAGCGCATGGGCGGTACCTGGGATTTATTCCGCTACCCCGGCATTCGGTCGGATTCTGACATGGCCAGCTTCGGCTACGGTTTTAAGCCGTGGAATTCCGATAAGGTTTTGGCCGATGGGCCATCGATTCGCAACTACATTAGCGAGGCCGCTGAGGAAGCTGGCTTGCTGGACAAGATTCAGTATGGCCTGCAGATTACCGAATCGAACTGGTCGAGCGATCAGCAGCACTGGCGGGTAACGGCAGTCGCTGAGGGTTCTGACCCCGGGGAGAACAAAACCCGCCACTTCACCTGCAACTTCCTTATCAACTGCAGCGGCTATTTCAACCACGATAAGGGCTTCCGGCCTGAATTTCCGGGCGAAGAAAACTTTAACGGGCAGATCATTCACCCGCAGCAATGGCCGGAAAACTTCGACTACAGCGGTAAGAAAGTTCTGGTGATTGGTAGCGGCGCGACGGCAGTTACATTGGTGCCCAGCATGGCGGATAAAACTGAGCACATCACCATGTTGCAACGCTCACCCAGCTACGTATTTACGATGCCGAACAACGACAAAGTGTCGGTACTGCTTCGCAAATTCTTACCAGAGAAGTTGGCGTTCAAAATTGTGCGCACCCGAAATCTCATCGTACAACGGGGCTTGTATATCGCTTGCCGCCGCTGGCCGAAGATGATGCGTAAATGGCTGCTGAACGGTGTACGTAAACGCGTTGGGCCGGATGTCGACATGCGCCATTTTTCACCGAACTATATGCCCTGGGATGAGCGCCTTTGCGCCGTTCCGGATGGCGACCTGTTCGATGCGCTGCGTGAAAAACGTGCATCTATCGTGACCGACCATATCGACAGCTTCACTACTGACGGTGTGCGCCTGAAATCCGGCGATGAGATAAAAGCCGACATTATTATTGCTGCCACCGGGCTGAATTTGCAGATGATGGGCGGAATGGAGTTGAAGCTCGACGACAAGCCAATGCCGCTTAATCAGCAGATGACTTACAAAGGCGCGCTGATTGAAAACATCCCCAATTTCATGTGGGTATTCGGCTACACCAACGCACCGTGGACGCTGAAATCCGAAATTGCCAGCCAGTACCTATGCCGGTTATTCCGCCATATGGATGAACGCGACCTCGCCGTTGTTACGCCGCGCGATAAAGAAAACCATGCACTGGATGACGGCATTATGGACAGCCTGCAATCCGGCTATGTGCAGCGCGACAAGCACTGCTTGCCACGTCAGGGCAGTGAAGGCCCTTGGCAGGTGACAATGCATTACGGTAAAGACAAGAAAGTACTGCTGAACCAACCGATTGATGATGGCTGCCTGGAGTATCAGGCCATCCGGAAAAACTCATCGGGCGGCAACGTTACGCCAATAGCGGCTGCGGCCTGAGCCTGGCGCTAGCGGAGTACTGATATGAGTCAATTTAGTCGCAGCGATATTGAATTTGAGAGTAGGGGTGTTATCTGCCGCGCATGGCACTACCTGCCATCCGGGGCCGACGGTAAAACCCTGGTTATGGGCCACGGCCTCGGCGGCACGCGCGAGGCAGGGCTGGAACCGTTTGCCGAGCGTTTCGCCGAAGAGGGCTACCATGTCGTGCTGTTCGACTACCGCCACTTTGGTGCCAGCGACGGCCAGCCGCGCCAGCTATTAAGCATCGGCAAACAACTGGCCGACTGGCAGGCCGCCGTAGCCCATACCCGAACCTTAGCGGGAGTTGACCCGGAGCGAATCGGGCTTTGGGGCACGTCATTTTCGGGTGGGCATGTTATTGCTACCGCTGCTAAAGACCCACAAATTGCCGCTGTATCGGCACAAAACCCAATGGTCGACGGTTATGCTGCCGCGATGGCGATGGTCTCCTACGGTGGACTCGGACAGTTGCTCCGCCTTGCCGCGCTTGGTCTAGCTGACCAGACACGGGCATGGCTGGGCCTCTCCCCCGTTACCGTGCCACTGGTGGCTGCACCCGGAGAGTTTGCCGCGATGAGCAGCCACGATGCCCAAAGTGGCTACTTAGCCATCGCGCCGGATGAATTCCGGAATGAAATGACGGCTCGTATGGCTTTGTCATTAATGACCTATCGCCCCACGGCCAAGGCCTCAAAAATTCATTGCCCGGTGCTCATTCAGGCCTGCATGCGCGACACAGTCGCACCTGCCCCGGCGGCGCTTAAGCTGGCTGAAAAGCTTGGCTACCGTGCCACGACAAAGCGCTACGACATAGGACATTTTGATGTCTATTTGGGAGACCGCCGGGAAATTTCAGTAAAAGACCAGCTGCATTTCTTTGACAAGGCGATGGGTGAAACGCGTAGTTCTGTAGTTGCTACTGATTTGAAAAAATGTGCCTGACCATCTGTAGGTGCGAATTCATTCGCACAAGCAACGGCAAGCCGGAGACGTCGTTGTGCGAATGAATTCGCACCTACAGGAAGCAGAAGATCAGCTACTCATTAACTCAAACTTTATCTAACCAATAACCACATTCGTGGAGGAGAAACTCAATGACAACCTCACTTACCGCATTAGCGGCCTACATCGCTTGGACATTACTGCTGGCCGGCTCAATTATCGTTTATCGCTCAACCATGGTGATGAGCAAACAACGCACGGCCAACGCCTGGACGCGTGGCAACGATATACAAGACCCCGCCTGGGTTAAACGCGTTGTCGATTCGTTTTCAAACTGCCTCGAAACCGGCCCGTTGTTTTTTGCCATGATTTTGCTGGCGCATGTTAGCGGCCAAGGCAGCGTTACTGACGGCTTGGCGATGTGGTACGTCGGCGCCCGTGTCGTTCAGTCGGTATCGCACATTATCAGCACCAGCCATCAGATGGTTTTCCTGGTTCGTTTCCCGGCGTTCATGGCGCAAGTAGTGCTACTGGTCTGGTGGCTGCTACAGCTCACCGGCCTTATTTAGGTAGGCGATTACTGCGTCGCCTTGCAAGCTCAGCGACAAGCCAAGCTAAACAAAATAAGAGGAGAAACCCATGTCTACACTTAACAACATCACCGTGCTCGGTTCCGGTGTGCTCGGCGGACAAATCGCCTGGCACAGTGCGTTCAAGGGCAAAACCGTCGTGGTTTACGACATTAGCGAAGAGGCGCTGAATAACTGTCGCGGTGCTCATCAGCAATACGCTGCCATTTACCTCGCCGATGTTGGCGCCACGGAAAACGACATATCCCAAACCCATGCCCGTCTGCGTTACACCACGGACCTGGCCAGCGCCGTTTTCGAGGCCGACCTGGTGATTGAAGCGGTACCGGAAGTGCCGGAAACTAAAACCAGCGTGTATCAGCAAATGGCACCGCTACTACCCGAAAACACACTGATAGCAACCAACTCATCGACCTTGCTAGCAAGGGATTTCGCTGAGGCGACCGGTCGGCCCGATAAATACTGCGCGCTGCACTACGCCAATCTTATTTGGATAATGAACCTGGCCGAAATCATGGCTCACCCCACCACGGCCGAAAGTACTTTAACGGCGGTTACCGAGTTTGCTATCGAAACCGGCATGGTGCCGATTCCCGTGCAGAAAGAACAAAACGGCTATGTGCTCAACAGCTGGTTCGTACCCTTGCTGAACTCAGCGCAAACACTGGTCACCAACGGCATATCCACCCCCGAGGAGATCGACCGCACGTTTATGATCGCGAATCGCGGCTGCGAGCGAGGGCCCTGCGGGATGATGGATGTTGTTGGCATGAAGACCGCCCACGATGTTTGCGCCTACTGGGGTGAAGTCAATAACGACGATCAAATGCTCGCCAACGCAGCCTACGTACAAGCCAATTTCCTCGACAAAGGATTGCTGGGCCTGCAAACCGGCAAGGGCTACTACCAGTACCCGAACCCTGCCTACATGGCCGACGATTTTCTTGCCGTACCGGATAAATCGAAGGTGTCGGAAATTGTGGCACTGACCAAACCTGCTGAGTAAGCAGATATCGGGAAATCTAGAATGAATTTAACAGCCCCCGCCATTAGCCGTTTTCCCGTGCCCGAGTTGGCCGACATGCCGGAGGATATTCGCGAACGAATCCTAGTGGTGCAGGAGAAGGCTGGCTTCATTCCAAATGTATTCCTGGCATTGGCCAACCGCCCCGACGAGTTTCGTGCTTTCGTGGCTTATCACGACGCGCTAATGGAAAAGCAGGGCGCGCTCTCAAAAGCCGATCGGGAAATGATTGTGGTGGTGGTTTCCAGCCATAACCAGTGCCAGTACTGCGTGGTAGCGCACGGTGCGATTCTGCGGGTACGAGCGAAAAATGCACTGATCGCTGATCAGGTCGCGACAAACTACCGGAAGGCAGATATCACGCCGCGGCAGAAGGTGATGCTGGATTACGCCATGAAGGTAACCACAGCTGCTTATGAGGTAAACGATGCCGATTTTGAGCGGCTGAAAGCGCAGGGGTTTACTGAAGATGATGCCTGGGATATCGCATCAATAGCGGGCTTTTTTGGCCTATCCAATCGACTGGCCAATGTCGCCAGCATCCGACCCAATGATGAGTTTTATCAAATAGGCCGCTAAACATTATGGCTACACAAAACAACATTCTTATTTACGGCTGCTACGGCTACACCGGCCGCCTTGCGGTAAGCGAAGCGTTAGCAAAAGGCCTTCGACCCGTAGTGGCAGGCCGCGACCAAGCTAAAACGCAAGCTGTTAGCGAGCAGACCGGGTTGGAGGCGCGGGTATTTAACGTTGAAGACGCCGCAACGCACCTCGACGATATAGATGTTTTTCTGCACTGCGCCGGCCCCTTTGCTATTACCGCTGAGCCGGTAATGCAGGCCTGCATGGCAACCGGAACGCACTATCTGGATATCACCGGCGAAATTCCGGTATTTCAACTGGCACAGTCGCTGGACGCTGCAGCGAAAAAAGCCGGCATTGTGCTGTGCCCCGGCGTTGGCTTCGATATTGTTCCTACCGATGTACTTGCCGCCAGGCTGGTTGAAGCTTTGCCTGGCGCCACCGACCTGGAACTGGCGTTTGATTTTGGTTCGCTGCCGAGTCAGGGCACAACCAAGACCGCCGTCAAGGGCATTCCCAATGGCGGCCTAATCCGCAAGAACGGTGAATTGACCACCGTATCGCTGGGTTACCAGATACGAAAAATCCCGTTCCCGAGAGGCACCCAATCGGCCGTTAGCTTCCCTTGGGGCGATGTGTTCACTGCGCACTATTCCACCGGCGTTCAGAACACGATCGTTTATTACGCCATGCCAGCAGTGCTGTGCTGGTCGATGAAAGTGGTTAACGCGGTACGCGGTTTATTGGCGACCAAACTCATGCAGAAAGTGCTGACCGGTTTGGTTGGCTTCGCTTTGCCAGACGGCCCTTCGGACAAAACCCGCGAAACTGCGGGCACGCAATATTGGGGCAAAGTTTGCAGCACCGATGGCCGCTCGGTAGACGGCACTCTCACCGCTCCAAGCGTATACGCACTAACTGCTGAGTGTGCCGTTGCCAGCGCAATGCGATTGGCCGCCCCACCCGAATCAGGAGGGTACTACACCGCATCCCGTCTATTGGGCAGCGACTTTCTCAATGACCGCCCCGGCTACCAGATGGTTATTAATTCTGCTGGCGGGGGTTGTTCGAATAAATTCGAACCTACAAGAACGTAGGTGCACTGCTATGAAATCGGCCGGCGGATTCGTAGC
>CAJQNE010000419.1 GCA_905479545.1 uncultured Gammaproteobacteria bacterium
CCCGAATATGCCGTGCATATTGGCGATAGCGCCCTGACGCTTGGCGCAGTCTCGATGGGCAACCCCCATGCAATACTTCGGGTTGACGACGTCGATGAAGCGCCGGTCGCCTCGCTGGGGCCGCAGATAGAATCAGACGAACTCTTTCCTAACCATGTGAACGCCGGCTTTCTACAAGTTGTGGATTCAAGCCACGGCAGGCTTCGTGTCTGGGAACGTGGTACCGGAGAAACCCTGGCCTGCGGTACCGGCGCTTGCGCTGCGATGGTAAGTGGCGTGGTGCGCGGCTGGTTCGGCAATGAAGTCGAATTGTCTCTCCGCGGCGGCACCCTGAACCTGCGATGGGACGGCGACGGTTCGTCAGTGCTGATGACCGGTCCCGCAAGCACCGTTTTTTCAGGCACAATAGACCTCGAATCAATGCATCCACAATAAGCGCGCGACAGAGCAAGGCATGAGCAAACCGACACTGGTACCAAATACCGACATTTCTGAGCTAAACCCCCAGCAGGTTGCTGAGTACCTGAAGCAGCACACGGAATTTTTTGTCGACCGGCCACTGCTGCTTAACCAACTGAAAGTACCGCACCCACAAACCGGCAACGCGGTATCGCTGATTGAGCGACAGGTAACTCAACTGCAGAAAAGCAATCGCGAGCTGCAGACACAACTGGGCCAGCTCGTTGGCGTTGCTAATGAAAATCACCAACGGCTTGAACAACTCAACGCCCTGCAACTCGGCTTGCTGGATTCTGCGGATGTATCGGATTTACTGCTAACACTGGAAAGCCACCTGCGGGATAAATTCGATTGCGGCATCGTTCGGGTGGTGTTGGTTGCCAACAAAGATATTCAGGCCGAAGCCGCATTGCCGGCACTGGCCAGCACCATTAAAAGCACCGAAGAAATCCCTGCGGCGTTTAATAATTTTCTGCAAGGCAGCCAGCCGCTCTGCGGCCGCCTGCAACCCGCGCAGCTGGAATGGCTATTAGGCGACCAAGCCGAAGGCATTCAATCTGCAGCGGTTATTCCATTAGGTAAAAACTGCGAAGTCGGCCTGATAACACTGGCCAGTGATCAGCTCGATCGCTTCAACCCCGCCCAAGGTACGGTATTCCTTAGCTACTTAGGCAAGTTCGTTGAACGGGTGCTGGTACGCCTACCCCGTAACAGCTGAAAATGAGCGCCGGCGCAGCGCCAGCCAGCAGTTCGTCAGCACCGGACCCCGAAGCGTGGTTCACAACACTGCCGACTGAGCAGCAAAACGACCTGCGAGGCTTTCTCCAACATTTACGCGCCGAACGGCAGCTATCACCACGAACAGTAAGCGCTTACCTGCGCGACCTACAGCCGTTTTGTGCTTATCTGCTGGCCGAGGAAGTTACCGACTGGCAGCGAATCGATGCCCAGCATATCCGTGTTTATCTGGCGAACCGGCACCGCAAAGGGCTCGCTCCCCGCAGCTTGCAACGCAACCTGTCATCGGTTCGGGCGTTGTTTAACTGGTTAATTCTCGAAGACAAACTACTCGCTGACCCCAGCGCCGGTTTAAAAGCGCCGAAGGCCGGTAAGCGATTGCCTAAAACGCTGGATACCGATGCCACCACTGCGCTCATGCAGCCCATCAGCGACGACCCACTTGCCCTGCGCGATCTGGCGATGATCGAACTATTTTATTCCGGCGGCCTGCGGCTTGCCGAGCTTGCCGGGCTGAATCTACAAAGCCTGAACCTCGCCAGCGGCGAAGCCCGGGTATTGGGTAAAGGCAATAAAGAGCGGTTAGTACCGGTAGGCCGCTTCGCCGCCGAAGCTATTACTAACTGGCTTAAAATACGTGGCGGCTTTGCTAAAGAAGGCGAACCCGCGCTGTTTGTCAGCCAGCGCGGCGGCCGCATTAGCCACCGCAGCATTCAGCAACGATTAGCCCGATGGAGCCAACAGAGCAACGGTCGGCACCTGCACCCACATATGCTTCGCCATTCTTTTGCGACACATCTGCTGGAAAGCAGCGGCAACCTGCGCGCCGTGCAGGAAATGCTCGGCCACCAAAATATCAGCACCACGCAAATCTATACGCAGGTCAATTTCCAACACCTCGCTGAGGTTTACGAAAAAGCCCACCCACGCTCTGGCGAAAAGAAAACCACCGACTAACCGTGACCACGCCCTACCGCCTACAACCCTCGCCATTTGTTGTGCCACGCTGCGATGAACGCATAACAATCATCTGGCAAGACGAGCACTATCTGGCCATCAATAAACCCAGCGGCTTGCTCACCGTCCCGGGGCGCGATCCACGTAATAGCGATAGTGTAATCACCCGGCTCATGGCTGATTTTGCTGGTGCGACGATTGTCCACCGCTTAGATATGGACACGTCCGGGCTACTGCTGGTCGCACTAACACCCGAAGCCACCTCGGCAGCCGGGAAAATGTTCGAGCAACGAAAAATAAACAAGCGCTACGAAGCAGTGGTCGACGGCATAGTGACCGAAGATAGCGGTGATATTACTGCACCAATAATCAGCGACTGGCCCAATCGGCCGTTGCAGAAAATTTGCCTGGCAACCGGCAAACCCTCACATACGGAATACCGGGTACTAAACCGGCTCGACGCGACCACGCGGCTGGCGTTAATTCCGCACACCGGCCGGTCACACCAGCTGCGCATTCACCTGCGAGCATTGGGTCATCCGATACTCGGCGATGCCTTCTATGCAACAGACGAGGTTTGCCAGGCCTCGCCACGATTGTTGCTGCACGCCACCCGACTGAATTTTACTCACCCGATAAGGAGCGAAGCTCTACAGCTAGACAGCCCACCAGGATTTTGAGCCTGGCCCGGGTTTTAACCCTGCTCGCGTGCCACCGCCCGGTAGCCAATATCCCGGCGGCAGAACACGCCGTTCCAGCTGATTTTATCGGCGGCTTGGTAGGCTTTTTGCTGCGCCTCTGCAACGCTATTACCCAGCGCTGCAACGCAAAGCACGCGGCCTCCGGAGGTAGTTACATCGCCACCGCTGTTTGCGGTTCCGGCATGAAATACTTTAACGCCGTCTAGCTGAGCGGCTTCATCGAGCCCGCTTATTGCAGCGCCCTTATCGTAACTATTCGGGTAGCCACCGGCGGCGAGCACTACGCCGAGTGAGGCACGCTCATCCCAGTCGCACTGTTTGCCGGCCAACTCACCCGCCACGGCTGCCTCACACAGCGCGACTAAATCGCTCTGCATCCGCAGCATAATCGGCTGGGTTTCAGGGTCGCCAAAGCGGCAGTTGAATTCCAGCGTCTTCGGCGTACCGTCAGGATCAATCATGCAGCCAGCATAGAGGAAGCCGGTGTATGGATTGCCCTCAGCGGCCATGCCTGTCACGGTCGGCTCGATAATCTCGCGCATAATGCGATCGTGCACCTCGCGGGTTACAACCGGAGCCGGAGAGTAAGCCCCCATGCCGCCGGTATTCGGGCCTTTGTCACCCTCATCGCGGGCTTTGTGGTCCTGCGAGGTCGCTAGTGGCAAAATGGTTTTGCCGTCGACCA
>CAJQNE010000420.1 GCA_905479545.1 uncultured Gammaproteobacteria bacterium
AAAGAACTGCCGGTGCACGCCCTCGCCCACATTACCGGCGGCGGCTTGCCAGAAAACTTACCGCGCGTGCTGCCGGAAAACACAGTCGCTAACATCGACGGCAATAGCTGGAAGCGACCAGCGATTTTTAGCTGGCTGCAAGAAAACGGCAACGTGCCAGCCGATGATATGTGGCGTACCTTTAACTGCGGTGTTGGCATGGTGATTGTTGTGTCAGCCGCTGACGCCGACGCGGCGATTAAACTGCTGCAAGGCCAAAACCTGGCGGCCTGGAAAATTGGCCAGATTGATGCGACTGACGGTGCTGCGTCCGTCGTTATCAGCTAGCCAATGGCAACTAAAATTGCTGTCCTTATTTCAGGGAGCGGCAGCAATTTACAGGCCATTATTGATGCTGTTGCTTCCGGCCACATCGATGCTGAGATTGTGGGTGTACTGAGTAACAAAGCCAATGCTTACGGCCTTACACGCGCCGAAAACGCCAACATTCCGACAGCCGTTATTTCCCATCACGATTATGATGGCCGTGAAGCTTTTGATGCAGCGATGCAAACCCAACTACAAGCCTGGAACAGCGAAATCGTTGTTCTGGCGGGCTTTATGCGCATTCTTACCGGTAATTTTGTCCGCAAATGGCACGGCAAGATGCTCAATGTGCACCCCTCGCTACTGCCAAAGTACCGCGGTTTAAACACCCACCAGCGCGCCATAGATGCAGGCGACAAGATAGCCGGCAGCAGCATCCACTTTGTCACCGAGGAACTCGACGGCGGGCCGATAGTCTTACAAGCGTCGGTAGCGATTAGCGCTGGCGATAGCGCGGACAGCCTGGCCAGCAAGGTGCAGCAGCAGGAACATCGCTACTACCCTGATGTTATAGCTTGGCTGTGTAGCCGAGAGCTGGAACTAGGCAATGAGGGACTGGTTTTTCAGAAAACCCCTCTTAAGCAACCTATAATCAAATAACCCATTAAGTGTAAGGAGCAACGCGTGCAAGCAAGCTTCAAGTTCAAAACCACCCTTAAAGTGAGCGCTGTTTTTTTTAGCGCACTATTAGCCGCTTTCTCTGTATCGGCTAGCGACTATAAGCTCGCACCCTACAAAATAAGTTATCTACTCGAACGCGGTGATATCACTGTAGGCATTGGCGACTTTGAGCTTAAAACCGACGGCGACAACTATTTATACAGCTCCGCAGCCCGGGCAAAAGGATTTTTAGCCAAAATCATTCTCGGCGACAAAGTAATTACCGAGTACAGCGCTGGCACCATTACTGACGGTATTCCGCGTCCACGCAGCTATCGCTACAACCAAGGTGAAGACGACAAGCGCAATCAAATTATCGATTTTAACTGGCTAACCAATCAGGCCGAGGCCAGCTACAAATTTAAAACCGAACAAGTGCCGTTAATAGGCGAAGTGCACGACAAGCTCTCAATGCAACTGGCAGCAATGCAAGCCGTCGCCAAAGGCGCTGAAGCAGGTGAGCTTGAATTTAAGGTGGTGGACCGTCGCGACTTAGACACTTACAACTTTAGCGTTGTGGGCAAACAGCCGGTAAAAGTGAACGGCACCAGCTATAGCGCTGTAGTGCTTAAACGTCAGGCGTCTGACCGCGAAGCGACCTTTTGGGTAGCCCCACAACTTGGCTACGCTATTGTGAAGTTTGAACAGAAAAAAGAAGACGACCCGGTTATTCGGCTGACCATGCGGTCGATTGAGGGTACGCCGTTAGTTAAACGCTAAGCTGCACGGCAGAGATCTGGGCGAGCCCTGCATTAACAAATATCAGCTGCCACCGCTTGCGTGGACAGCCGATACTTAAACTGGACTTCGCAAAGATTTAGACTTGCAAATTTGAGACGTCAGAACCCAGAATTAAATCGTCAGAAAGTTGCAGGGACGACAGCGAGGTATAAAAAAGGCGCCCGAAGGCATCGTTTTTGTTACTGCAGCACAACCTAATTACAATGCCCGCATCGACAACATCTTCTTCGTTTCTGCAATTGCCTTCGCCGGGTTCAACCCCTTCGGGCAAGTGTTGGTGCAGTTCATAATGGTGTGGCAGCGATAGAGTTTGAAAGGATCTTCCAACTCATCCAGTCGTTCACCGGTGTACTCATCGCGTGAATCAACAATCCAACGGTAGGCAGCTAGTAGCGCGGCTGTATACCGCTGCCCAATTTCGCTCAGAATCAATAATAGAAAGCTCCTTATTCTTGTGGCGGAGCACTTTTACCAACATAAACAGGTGGTGGAGCTGCCCCATAGATATCCATCGTTGCGCATGTGAATTCGTCGTCTGGCGAGGTGTAGTAAGTCTGTACGTTAGCATTATCAGTCATAGCTGAACTAACCAAGCCAACCCACATCGCGCATGTTGTTGGCGAAATGCCCTTCCATTCAGCGTTAAGGTTGCAGATAAAGGTGTAGTTACTACGCCACGACGACCGAATATTGACCCCACCGTTCGCGTAAGTTAACAAGCTCGTCACCTTTCCATAGCAACCGAAACTCGCCGCGTAACTCGTGGTTGTACACATTAGACCGATCAATACGGCTGCTAAAATTTTTCTATTCATTGGAAATCACCTTAGATTATTTGGGATACATCAATACTAACTTTAAGCGACAATCCTTAACCGCCATACCACTCCAGTCGAGCTTGTCGTCACCATAAAGCCGGACTTTAGATTGAGCGTGGTAAGCACTTAACAGCGTGCTCAACATACTCATATTGCCTTTGGTCTCGGAGCCAGATTCACCGGTAAAGAAAACGTAACCTCCCGGGCATTCTTCGGGGGTGCCTGTTTTCAAGGTAACCATAACCGCACCGTTGGTGTAATCAGCCCACACGTATAGGTGTTTTATTTCTGCGACTCCACTAGTCACCGTAGCGGCGGCAGCAAAACCACAAAACAGAAGCGCGAGCGACAAGAACGCCGCCCTAGAAAAATTGAGCATAAGGCTGCCTGGGTAGTTATACATTTAGCACCAGATTAAGTAGTCAAAAATTCGAACAGGTTCAGTAACCTTGCGGTTGCAACGATTTAAATATGATTGTCAGAAGTTTGCGGCTTTAAATTCACTGAACCACAACAGTAATCTCGCAACGCCCACTCGGACTCACTGGCAGCTTGTAACCAAAACTCACAGGAATTTTTGCGATATGGGCCGCTTGCAACATACTAAAAGCGAGCTTCTTCTCTTCGGTTAAATCACCAATCGGAATAAAGAACGACCAATAATCTGCACAATTTTCAGACATGTCGCCCTCAACCTTCACTAGAATCAAATTCGACGGCATATTCATATACAGCCGAGAAATTTTGTAGGCTGGAGACCACTCGGCATGGGCCAAGCTACTAAAAAATAGTGTCGCTGAAACAATCACTATTTTGCATATTCGAGAGTTCATAATTATTTCTTTTACTTAAAAAGTTTCCAAATCCGACCGCGTGACCGAACTATAAAGCGCACTGGGAGGTTTACTCTATTCAAATCTATTTTCTAATGTACATAGCGCCAGCAGG
>CAJQNE010000421.1 GCA_905479545.1 uncultured Gammaproteobacteria bacterium
CGGCGGGGTCGACGCTTCTGGCGTCAAACTCATCGTAGGTGGTTGGGTCGTAAACGCCCCTGACGCGGCCAACAAATCGAAAGTTCCTGGTGAAGCGAATGCCGAGTTCAAATTCGCCCCTGGCGATCAGGTAGTTCTGGCCGTTGTCTGTCGACCTGATGAAGTCGCCACGGTGAATTTCATCGTCGAACGCAGACAGCGGCACAGAACCCCATTTGCCGGCATTGGCGGTACTCAGGCCCGGAACGCCCAGCACACCATCAACCAGGCCGAGCAAATTATTCGGTACTGTGTTTTGCAAAATTCCGGTGTTAAGCCCGACCTGCAGGGCCGGCGGTAGGAAAACCTGGCGACCAACGGTTTGGTCGTTAAAGTAGTTACCACCCTGGTTATTCGGGTTCTCACCGTCCGTTGACCAGGCCGATTCGCCCCGAATAAAGCCGCCGGTAGAAATGCTGATATCATTAAACCAGTCGGCAAAGGCGCCTGCGCTTGCCGCCTGGCTAATGGCTAGCAGGCTTACGCATGCAGTCTGCTTAAATAGTTTTTTACTGCTGTTGCATGTATCCATCATTACAACTCCCCTCTAATATTTTCTAATGTTTGGGTCTGGCCTGGTCCGTTGCCGGTTACACACCGGGTTAGCGGTTAAGCGTTAGTTTTAGAATTCGGCCCTGATGGCCAACCACTACCGGTGTGTTATTGGCGCTGAGCTGACGAACGCCGTGGTACCAGCCGGATGTGATATCGCTGCCGTGCAGCGGTGACCAGGTTTTGGCGTTGTTGTAGCTCACCCGTATGTCGCGCATGGCGGTGGCAATAACCCGGCCGTCGGCGGTACTGCTGACGCCAAGAAAGTTGGCCCCGGTGGGTTTGTCTAAGCCCTGCCAGTTTTTGCCAGCGTCGGTGGTCTTCATTACGGTGCCTTCCTGACCAACCGCGAAACCGGTGCCGTCCTTGCGCATAGTCAGAGCTGAAAGGGTAGGCGATACATAAGCGACACCGCTGCCGCCCGCATTACGGATCGACCAACTGCTTCCGCCATCCTTAGACGAGATGATCAGTGCCAGCTCGCCACAGGCAAATGCGTTACCGGCTTCGTCGACAGCGACGCCGTAAAGGCTGGGTTCAAAAAAGTCGCCTAAGCGCATATCCGGATCGTCAAATACGCCTTTCCAGTCGGGTGCCGCGTTCTGCCAGGTATGGCCAAAATCGTCGGAGCGTAATAACGCGCCGAATGCGCCAACCGCAACAGCGACGCCGTTGGCGTTCATGTCGACGTTGAACAGGCGTTCTTTGCTGCCGCTGTCTACTATTTTCCAGTCGGCCTGGCCTTGCTTAACAAATATGGTGCCGAGTTGGCCTACCGCTATCGCGTGGTCGCCACTCATCGCGACGCCCAGCAGAGCAGTTTGATTGGGGGCGGTGTCCTGCTGCCAGCTTTTACCGCTGTCGCTGGTTTTAAATATCGCGCCGCCGGCGCCGACGGCATAACCGTTAGCACCAATAAAATCTATGGCAAACAGGGCCTCGTGAGGCGTGCCTGATCGCAGTACGTCGATGTTGCTGTCATCAGCTATTGCTGGTGTCGTTGTCGCGAGTAATAACGCGACGCCCAATGTGGGCATTAGTGCCTTAAACATGGCCTTACCTATTAACTGTGGTGGAAAGAGGGAGCGTGCCGAGGCACGCCCCCTTGTCTGGCCAATAACCGCTATACCTGGCCCAGACGCTGAAGCGCCTGTTGGGTCATGAAGCGGCTGTACATTTCGTCGTTGTCTGCGGTAAAGACACTCTCGTAACCACCCGCACACTTCTGCTGGTGAGCCGCACGGCTCATGCGGCCGTTCTGAGCGTCGAACGACATTACGTAAGTCCACGACCACGCCGGGTTCTTGCCGTCCGCGCCGGTAACAACCTTGTCACCATCAACGTACTGGCCGAAGCCTGTCTCAAAGTTAACCCAAGGCTTGTCCTGACGGTCGAAGCGAATGTTGCCGCAGTAAATGCTGTTGCGAACGTCAACATAGGCCAGGCGTTTGCCTACCGGTGCACGTGGGTATTCGGTTGGCTTCGATTCCAGAATGGCGACTTCAGGAGAGAGTTCGTATTCGGTATCGAAGAAGGTTTCACCGTTTTGCCCGCCGTGTGCGGGGGCTACCCAGTTGTTGTCACTGTTGAACTTGGTGTTAAAGGCACCGAGCATTGGCTTACGCTCGATAATTTTGTAGTCACCCCAGGTACGCATTGGGTCGCCTGCGGCCCATGGATCGGTTAAGAACCAGGTTACGCCGGGAATGAGTGGCTCAAAGCGCTGGTTGGTCGGGAACTGGCGTACGCGACGGAACTGCGGTAGGTAGCCATAAAGTTCCGGGAATTTACGTTGGTCGTAATACCAGGTTGAAAGGAAGGAGCTGCCCGCGACATCGGAAGTCGAGGTGAACACGATGCTCTGGAAGCGCAGCAGGTCTTTCTTGTTTTTGAATACTGAGCCGTCAATTCGTGCTTGAGCCTGTAGCTCGGCCCAGACAAATTCATAGTCATAGGCTTTAGTGCCGTCGGGGTTAAACACCACGTCGTTAATCGCGTACTGGTTGTAATCACCGCGGCCCCAACTCATCGCCAGGTTGGCTTGTAGCTCATCGCCGGTTTTAGGGTCAGGGAAGGGCAGTCCGCCCGTCCAGGGTTTGCCGTCTGGCGTTACAACGTTACCGTCCGCATTAAACTTAGCCGCAAAGCCGCTGTTTACATTCGCCAGCGTTTTCTCGTAAAACTCGGCCGGGAACATCTTGGTCCAGTCGGTTTCGGTCTTGCGAATCTTAATCTTGCGGCCCATGGTCTTAATTTGCTCAAAGACGATTGGGTCCAGCAGCTCTTTAACTATTTCAACATTGTCTGCCGTAATGAAATCACCGGTGTTGATTTTGCCTTTGGTATACATCTCAATCGACATGAGCTCATCGGGATAGGCCTTGCCGAGCTCTTTCTCGGCAGCGAACAGCTTGTTCAGCGGCATCAGCACGCCGGCACCCGCACCCAGAGCCATGTTCTTCATCAGCTTCCGGCGGCCATAGTTGTGATCGTATTTTTGAAAATGCATCTTTCTACTCCTCACTCCACAGAGTGTTTACGAATTACGGGCGGATGCCCGGCGTCTAACGTCTTAAATCAAGAGGTACCGGTCTTATGCCGGTGTAGCGGCTGCTAATACAGGCGCCTCGTTGGTAGTGAAGAGCGACAGGTCGACGCTTTCGCCCACCATAAGATCTTCCCGACCAGCAAATTTAGGTTTGAAAATCCACATCAACAGCGGCAGCACTACCAGTGCTAACACCATGTTTATCAGCATGATTGCCACCAGAAGCAGGCCCATATCCGCCATGAATTTCAGGTCGGAAAGTAGGTACCACGGCAGGATGCCAATGAGCATAATCGTGGCGGTAAACATGATGGCTTTACCGGTGGTGGTCAGCGATACCGTGAGAGCCTTGCCCCAGTCGTGATCGTTCGCGGTGAATTCTTCGCAAATACGGGACATCAGATAGATGCCGTAATCGATGCCGACCCCGACCCCCAAAACCGCCACCATTACCGAGTTGATATCCAAGCCAATGCCCAGAATGTGCATCGTTGCGGTTAGCATGAAGTTGGAGAGGTTGACAGGAATGAGCACAATGATTGCTGCCACAAAAGAGCGGTAGGCGTAGGCCACAACAATAAAGATGGCAAGGTTCAGCATCGCCAGAATCAGCCAGTGATAGCGACTCACTACCAGGTTCATTGCCTGCTGTAGTGCGATAGTTCCGGAGGCGACCCGAACGGTGAAGTGCTCGTGATCTACGCCGACGGCATCAACTGCCCGTTGCACGCTAGCCAGTGCAGCATCGACGGTTTCTTGCTTGTTGTCTTTGTACCAAAGCGAGATGGTCGAATTCTGGAACTGGTAATCGGTGATGTGTGAGAAGTTAACCGGGTTGGAGCCAAACACTACGGCGTTGCCAGCAGCTCGCACGGCGGCATCGGTCAAATCCAGCGGATACCACTTCGGGTCGCCGCCGGAGAACAGCCGGTTGCCTTCCATCATGTAATCAGTGAAGGACAGGGTGGCCCGTGGCGGCATTACCGTATCGGCTTCTACCATGGATTGAATGGCTAATGATGTTGCAACCGTGCCGGGCATGCGGGCCACGCGGTTATTAAGGTCAGTGGTATCTTTGGCTTCGAGAATGACTTCCAGAGTGTTAACCCCCGGGAAGTGACCATTAACGGCCCGAATAGCGGTATTGAACTCAGAGTCTTCCCATAGCAGGTTTGAGCCTTCTACCGGGTTGCCAATCTTAATTTGCAACGCCAACACCACGGCGACGACTGATACGGTGAGGGTAACGAGGGTAGTGATACGGGCGCGTTTGCCATAGGTAACACTGGCCACTTTTTCCAGCACGCGTTTTTGCACTGCATGAAAACCCTTGGAGTCATCGTGGGCGGTGAGCGACTCAATATTGCGCGGGTCTGGCAGGTAAGAAAGTACGATTGAAATAAGGAATACGCCAGTGGGCACAATGCAGAACGCCCAGAAGCCGCAGAACAGAGCAAAGCGCTCCATCGCCGGAATCGGTGCCAGGGCGATAAAGATAATGCCCAGAGCATCGGTAATTACACCGAGAATGGAGGGAGCCATCATCACCGCCATGGTAACTTCGGCTGACTTACGCTTATCTTTCAGGTGAGCGTAAATTTCATAGAACCGCTCGCTGAACTGCACACAATGCGAGAACGATCTGGCAACCAGTAGCAGTGGCACAATCATTAGCAGCGGTTCGATAGGCGCTGAGATCCAGCCGACCAGGCCAAAACCCCAGATAGCCGCTACTGAGCTACAGATAATAGGTGTTAATGTGCCAGCCACATTGCGCATATAGAGGAACAGCGCGATAACCAGCGCCAGCAGTGTTATGCCAAAAATCGCATAGGTCTGCTCCTGAAGCTTATATACCCAGCCAGTAAGAATCGGCTGGCCTACAACATAAATCTCGTGGCCGTCGTCGCGGTAGGTATCTGCCAGTGCCTGCACGTCGCGGAACATCTCACCGTAATCGAGCGAGTTCTCCAAAAACGCGGCGGTGATGAGTGTCGCCGTTTCGTCGCCTGAGACATAGAAGGTCCGGACGTTGGGGCTTTGCTCTACGCGGCGGCGAAAGTCGGCAATTTTCTCCGGCTCACTTGGCACCTTGTCATCCATGATGGGACGAAGGTCGATGCCGTAGGGGGTCGCTTCGGCATAGCGGGCTTTTTCTGTCGCAATGGAAATGAGCGAGTCGTGGTTAATGCCCGGAATAAGGTCGATATCACGGGTGAAACTCCAGACTTTTGACAGGGTTTCGTAGTTGTAGATATCGCCTTCGGTGTTTTTAATCATCACCGTTACGGTTAGCGGATTACCGAAATTCGGATGATCTTTAAAGACTTGTACGAAGGGATCGTCTTTCGGTAGTAGGTCTGAAAATATGGTTTTAATGGTGAGCGTTGGCAAGCCGGCTGCAAAACCCATGGTGACCAGAATGAAGGCAAGGCCGACCCAGCGGCGATTGTTCATTACCCAGGCGGCAATACGAAAGTTCAGGGAGTTCATGCGGCTGCACTCCTATTGGCACTCT
>CAJQNE010000422.1 GCA_905479545.1 uncultured Gammaproteobacteria bacterium
GGTATTCGCTGAGCTGCCGAAACCCATTGGCGACGATTGCAACTTCTTGCTGGCACTCCTCCGAAAATACGATACCAAACTACGCTGGCACGCAATGGTGGCGAATGATGATGTTGAGCGGATGGAAAAAATCTTGTTTGAGCCGCTGATTCAACCAGGGTTTAACGACTCAGGCGCACACATCACGAATATGGCCTACTTCGACGGCAACTTACGCGGACTGCAACTGGCACAGCGACGGGGGCTCGACAAAGTCGCCTATCACATCAACCGACTTACCCAGAAACCTGCCGAATTTTTCGGAGTGCAGGGCGTTGGCCGCATTGCAGTAGGCCAACGCGCCGATGTAATACTGATAGATCCTGATGCGCTCCGCGACTATGACTCCGAAGCCAACACCCAACTCCACTATCGCGAAGTTATGGGTCACGAACAGCTGTTAAATCGCTCCGAGGGCGTGGTGACGCATAGCTGGATAGCGGGCATACCGGCCTGGGAAAACAGCGCGGCTAGCAAGCAGTTGGGCGAAACGACAATGGGCGTTGCCGTAACGGCGGGCGACATTCGCCAGTCGGCCGCTGCCCAGAGTGGCAGCGAGGTTACCAGAGCTGCTTAACGCTTGCCCATGGGTTTGCAATAACCCTGTAATAAAGCTTAGGCAAGCTAGCGGTTAATGGTCTGGTGACTCAGTCATCAGATCGTGCGGTATCGCGTCTCAAAGAATAACTGCGCGCTGCTTTTCCCTTTAATTTTACAGGGCCGGGTTTTAACCGCCTGGCCTTTAAAATCGTTAATCTGGCTTAACCGCCTATTTTGGAGACACCCTATGTTGAATTCATCCCGCTGGCTGGTAGCCGCTGGCGTTTCGGTAGCACTACTTGCTGGTTGTGGCGAAAAGCCTGCTGGCGAAACCACCGCAAACAATAGCGCTAAGAGCGACTCAACCAAGCAAATTCGTAAACAAATTCGCATCGTTGGCTCAAGCACGGTTTATCCGTTCTCTAGCTATGCCGCGGAAGAGCTCGGCGCTACTACCGATTTCAGCACCCCGGTGGTTGAATCTACCGGATCAGGTGGCGGTGCAAAACTATTCTGCGAAGGCACCGGCAAATCGACCCCGGATATCACCAACGCCTCACGCCGCATGAAAAGCTCTGAGTTCGCGACTTGTGTTAAAAACGGCATTACCAATATCACCGAAGCGAAAATTGGCTACGACGGTATCGTTATTGCCCAAAGCCGCAGCAATGGCCCGCTAAACTTAACCCGCCAGCAACTGCTAATGGCTACCGCCGAACAAGTGCCGGTTGGCGGCCAGTTAGTGCCGAACCCTTACACCAACTGGAACCAGATTGACCAGAGCCTGCCAGATCGTGAAATCACCATTTACGGCCCACCAACCTCATCAGGCACCCGGGACGCATTTGAAGAGCTGGTACTGGAAAGTGTTAGTAAGAAAATGCCAGAGTATGGCAAAAAATACAGCACCATCCGTACCGACGGTAAGTACATCGCCTCTGGCGAGAACGACAACCTTATCGTGCAAAAGCTCGACAAAAACCGCAATGCTGTAGGCATTTTTGGTTATAGCTTCCTCGAAGAGAACAAGCAGAAGGTTCAGGCCGCCACTATCGACGGCGTAACCGCTGTGCCAGCTAACATTTCTTCTGGCAGCTATCCGGTTTCGCGTTCGCTGTGGTTCTACATCAAGAATGACCACATTGGCAAAGTGCCCGGCATCACTGAGTACACCAAGCTATTCATGAGCGATGAAATGATCGGCGAAGGTGGTGTGCTTACCGAAATCGGCCTGATTCCTCTGCCCGTCGCTGAGCGTAATGAGCGACGCGCTACCGTCGCTAATTCGGCCAAGTTGACCGCTGAGATGCTTGCTAAACATTAAGTATCCGGCCGTAAGCGGTTCATGATCGCTTACGGCAGAAAACTTAAGCATAAAAAAAACCGGCGGCTATTCAGCCCGCCGGTTTTTTTATGCCGTTTGGTTTTAGGCCATAAGCAAGTCAATCTTGGTTAACTCTGCTTATATCACTAGCGGCAAGGACTCGCCGTCCAACGGCTCTCATCCGCTCCGCGACAGCGCTGCTGGCGCCCCGCCTGCACCACTCGCCACATCCCCTTCGGGACGACAGCGGCCTGCGGACCACCCGTCTGGCGGTATAACAGTAATAACCGCTCATCCTCAACCGGGCCAAAAGCCAGCCCCAGACGGTTAACCAATATCAGTTGCTCGGTATCAGTCGACCTGAGCGTTTCAACACTAAAGTCGCGGGCACCGCCGCGGTCGAATGCCTCAGCAGTTGCCTGCTCAGCGTTGACTCCACCGACGTAAGCGCCTTCTTCGCCGGAAGAAAAGCTGCCCGCATCGGCAAATTCCGCAAAGCTAAGTAACCCAACAGGGCTAAGCTCAGCCACTGGTTTTGTTAGTTTGCTATTGAGTGGTTCGCTTCCAGGCGGCAGACTCCCGGACTCTGTCACGGGCGTAGTCGATGATTCGGTAGCCATTACCTCGATGTACGAAGTGTCAATTGCAGCTCCGGGCCTGCTGGCCGAACCGCATCCGGCAAACGACACGGCGGCCATTACGGCCGCCGCACACTGCAGTGTTCGCAGCATTATTACTTCTGCACCCAACTACCACTTGCGTTCTGGTAGTACCAACCACTGGCGGCACGTGCCACCCACCGCTCAGCAAAGGCGGCCTGAATTTGGCCTGCCCACTCAGGATGCCCATTGACTCGGGCAATTTCGGCGTAAAGCTCGCGACGATCGGCATTTTCATCACTGACAAGCTTCCGCAGCAGAGCCCGCTTGGGTAGCGAGACTAAACCTAAGTCACGTACATCCACCAAGCCGTCATTGGTAAAGCCAATAGCGCCACTGGCTAAAAACGGCTGCATGGTTTGCTGACGACTTTCCATACTCTGACGAATATTACGGGCTCCGGGTGAGTTCACATCTAAATCAGCCTGAGCATTAGCCACAGGCACCATGGCATTCAGCGCCCTACCGAGTATTGCGTAGGCAAGGTTCTGACTCGGGCTCTCATTCAGGCTACCATCACTTGAAGGGTCGGATTTTGACTTGCCGTCACAGGTGCCGAGCACTTCACACACCACTGAATCAGCCGCTTTAGTGGCCGCAGCTTCCGGAAAATAGACGTTAATGGTTACGCAGGCCGCCAATAGGGCAAATGCTGCCGTGGCAATGACGAAAGTACGACTCTGTTGAACTAATTTCATAACGGCGCTCCATGCGTCGGATAATTTGGTTTGCACTCAGGCTAGCGCGTTTACCGGCCACTGCCAAACAACGGGCTGGCAACACAGGCTAGCTTGCTGCCATATTTTCGACCAGTTTTAACTAAGACTGTTCCTTTGAGCCATTACTTTTTGGCTGCTTCGTCCTTATTGCTACCGGTTTTGACCTCGCCGCGACTGATCGCCTCTTTAATCTGTTTTACCAACAGCGGCCAGTCAACTCTCGTGGTGTGGCCGATGACATCAACACGAGGCAGCCCCGAACCCTTGACCAAATAATAGCCATCGCTCGTCGGTATACCGCCCATATTGCACACATCGCCTATTAGCACGCAGCGCCACTCAATCCGGTCGTAGCGAAACTCGTCAAAGATTTTAATTATCGGTGTCGACAGCGCCGCGCCCGCGCCACCAACGTCAGCAATATTGTCCAATGCTCGCTGACTCAGCTTTCGCGAAAGTTTCTTTTTTGGCGACGAATACAGCCGTGCCTTAAACCCGGCGGGTCGCCAGCCAATGAGCAGTAATTCGTTTATATCGGCATCGAGCCCACCGGTGATTCGACCGACATCGAATGCCTCAGTGACTTTCTCCAGATTCAGGTCACGCATGGTCAAATTGGCCTGAAACTTCGGTAACCGGCCAAATACATCGTCAACTCGCAGACCCTCGGCCTGCAGGCTGCCATCAAATAAATTAGCTTCCAGCACACCGCCTACCGTCAATTCGCCGCGACGGTATTCAATGTCAGGAATGCGGCCCGCTACGGTGCCGCCAAATGCCGGCCAACCAAATCGCTTGGTTAAGGGTTCAAGACTAATCGGCTCAATTACCGCATCCAATACCAGCTCACTAC
>CAJQNE010000423.1 GCA_905479545.1 uncultured Gammaproteobacteria bacterium
CAAATTATAGTTTTTTCATCTGTGTCATCTGTGAAATCTGTGGTAAAAAAATGCCTACTAAAATAAAAACCACCTGCCCCTATTGCGGTGTTGGCTGCGGCGTAACCGTCGATAAGCTTGCCGCCAATACCGAGGCTACCACCGTAAAGCCGGATGCTGATCATCCCGCTAACGGTGGCAAACTCGGCGGTGTGCTTTGCTCTAAAGGTTCAGCACTAGGCGATACGCTGCAACTCGGCGACCGTTTACTCCACCCCCAAATTAACGGCCAGCAAGCCAGCTGGGATGATGCCTTAAATCGCGTCGCAGGCGAGTTTAAAAAGGCGATAGACGAGCACGGCCCTGAGTCCGTGGCGTTTTACGTGTCTGGCCAATTGCTCACCGAAGACTATTATGTCGCCAATAAGCTGATGAAAGGCTATATCGGCGCGGCGAACATTGATACCAATTCACGACTCTGCATGAGCTCTGCTGTGGCCGGGCACAAGCGTGCTTTTGGCAGCGATACTGTGCCGGGTTGTTATGAAGATTTTGAGCTTGCGCAGCTGACAGTACTGGTCGGTGCTAACACTGCCTGGTGCCACCCTATTCTGTTTAAGCGTATTCAGGACGCTCGAAAAAACAACGGCGGCCAGCTCATCGCCATCGACCCGCGTCGCAGCCCGACCGCAGCTCAGGCTGATCTACACCTCCCCATTAAACCAGGCACTGATGTGCTGTTGTTTAATGGCTTGCTGGTATGGCTGGATAATCACAAAGCCCTCGACTACGGCTATCTGCAGCAGTACTGCAATGGCTTCACGGATACACTGGCGCAGGCCCGCAGTGATGCACCAACGCTGCAATCAGTGGCCGACGGCTGCGACGTGGATATCGACCTCATTGAGCGCTTCTACCGCGCCTTCGAAACCACCAAGAAAACCATCACCTTGTTTTCAATGGGGGTTAATCAGTCGTCGCAAGGCACTGACAAGGTTAACGCGATTATTAACTGCCACCTGGCCACTGGTCGCGTCGGTGTTCCGGGAGCCAGCCCGTTCTCCATGACAGGCCAACCGAATGCTATGGGCGGCCGGGAAGTAGGCGGTCTGGCGAATATGCTCGCCGCGCATATGGACTTCGACCAAGCCGAGCGGGTGCAAACCTTCTGGGACAGCCCGACGATTGCCGGTAAACCGGGCCTGAAAGCCGTCGAGCTGTTCGAAAAAATCGAAAGCGGCGATATTAAAGCGGTTTGGATTATGGCAACGAACCCCGCTGTCAGCCTGCCGAATGTCAATCAGGTACGCCGCGCGCTAGAAAGCTGTGAGTTTGTCGCGGTATCCGACTGCATCGCCCATACCGACACCATGAAGTATGCCGATGTTGCCCTGCCCGCTGCAGGTTGGGGCGAGAAGGATGGCACAGTCACCAATTCAGAACGACGCATATCCCGGCAACGGGCATTTTTGCCGCAAGCCGGCGAGAGTCGTAGCGACTGGTGGATTATTTCTCAGGTCGCTCAGCGCATGGGGTATGAGCAAGGCTTTGACTATCAAAGCGCCGCGGAAGTGTTTAATGAACACGCCCGACTGTCAGCGTTTGAGAATTTTGGTGCCCGTGATTTTGATATCGGCGGCCTCGCCGGCTTAAGCGAAGTGGGCTATGACAGCATGCAGCCGGTGCAGTGGCCACTGACTGAACGGATGGAGAAAAAATCCATTTCGGGCACAAAAAGACTGTTCGGCCAAGGCAAGTTTTTTACCCCCGACCGCCGGGGTAATCTTATTCCTGTCGCTGCGGCCAAACCGGCCAATGCCGTTAACACTGAATACCCGTTGACGCTAAACACCGGTCGGCTGCGTGATCATTGGCACACCATGACCCGCACCGGCAAGTCCGCTCGATTGGCAGGCCACCGGGTAGAGCCGATGCTCACTTTACACCCGGAAGACGCTCTGCAATTCGGCCTACGCGACGCGCATATCGCTGACGTAGAAAGCCAGTGGGGCAAAGCCACCGTGCGGGTAGAACTCAGCAAAGACCAACGCCGCGGCGAAGTGTTTTTACCGATTCACTGGACCGACCAATACAGTGGCAGCGCCATTGCCGGCAAAGTGGTGAACCCCGCCGTTGATGCTCAGTCGGGCCAACCGGAGTTTAAACACACACCGGTGAAAGTAAGCCCCGCCACTATGCAGTGGCACGCATTTGTTCTATCAAGGAAAGCGCTGGATGTTAGCGGCTACCGTTACTGGACCAAAGTGACCGGTGCTCAGCACAACCGCTATGAGCTAGCGGGTGACCAGGCACTAAGTGATACGCCAAGCTGGGCCAAAGCTTTGTTAGAAGTCGATGGCGAATTGCTGGAATATTCCGACCCCAGCAGCGATAGCTATCGTGCCGCCCTGATCACCGATGACCAGCTGCAAGCTGTTTTAGTTATCGCTAAAAGACCGACAGACCTACCTAGCAGAGACTGGCTCAGCAAACTATTCGCCGAAGACGAGATTGCCGCCGCCGACCGCTCGACGTTGTTACTCGCCGAACCGCCCGACCCCGCCGCCGACGTCGGCCCGATTGTCTGCTCCTGCTTTGCAGTGGGTCGCAATACTATTCAGCAAGCCATTACTGAAAAAGGGCTTAAGACAGCTGCTGAAGTGGGTGGCTGTTTGAAAGCGGGTACCAATTGCGGCAGTTGTGTGGGTGAAATCGAGGGCCTGCTGGCGTCGACCGTTAGCCAAGCGGTTTAAGCGCTGCACATTCCGTAGGTCGGCATCGCGAAGCATGCCGACAGGATCTTTACTAATGGTGAGGTTTGTCGGCTTGCAAGCGAAGCCGACCTACAAATCTGTGCGAAGGCAGGTAGCACCGAATAAAATTACCGTAAGCGCAGCCGCCAGAAGTTTAAGTTTTAAACGATTAGCCCTTATAAAAATTCAACAGGCGCTTGAGCGTTTCTTCGGGTTGGCGGTAATCCAGCTTTGGTAATTGCGGTTTGAATTTTTGGCCATTGAGTAATGCTTGAGTGACATTAACGAGCTGGCTTTCAATACCCAGATAAAAATAGCCGTCAATGGGATCGTGGCCGTCTTCTGGCTCATCTGCCGCATCGGCTCCGTCGTTAACACAGTACGCACAGGCAATATCCGCTCCAGCCACCGTTAGGGCATGTTGAACATCGCGAAATTCGGTGATTGATTCGTACCAATGTAGGTACAGTAGCTTACCTTCGCAGCGAATGGTTACTGGTTCGCTGAGTTCGCCAACGGCAATGAAAAAATCCTGCCAGCCAACTTCAACGTCCTCAATAAAATCTGGCTGGGTTGCCAGAGACAGCATGGTCGAAGCTGTTTTGCACTCTGCTTTGGATTGGAAAAGCGCGTAGACATCTATCTGAAAAGCCATTATCAGCTATTTCCTGAAAAGCCAGTTTTATAACGCGAACGTATAAACTCAGGTGCATCGGTAGACCGAAAAGCGACGTGCAGCTTATCTAATAGCTCCTGTTGCATAGGAGTTAAATCGTTGGCTGAATCGGCGTCGTGCATCACCTCGACGAGCTCAACTATATACTCTTCGTCTGGCTCTTCATCGGTACTGTCGATATACCTCAGGCACGATAATGCATAGGGAATTATATCCAGATCAAAACTGTACTGATTACCGGAGTAGGTCTCGCCCTCACCGGACAAGAAGTGTCGACAGGTAGTTAACCATGTTTTAGCCGTCTTACCAGGAGAAGGCGAAATTTCTCTTAGCCGGGGGTTGTTGAGGTTCGACGCTGCTTCTCGAAACTTATACTCATTACCGAGCACGCCCTCTACGAAAGCCTGGATTTTTTGTCGCAGAGAGGGCACATTCTGGCTGTGGCAATAATTTTGAGACTTTGATAAGTAGCCGCTTAATACACTTTCTTTCTCGCTTGCGGTGCTAAGGGCGTCAAACAAGGCCGAAGCCTGGGTGGCATCGGTAAATGGCGTGAGGATAAACCTCATAGGAGCGTTTACTAAGGCGGGTGCCTTCACCCGAGCTCCTTCAAATGCCTGTTCGGCATATTCTTCGCCCGTAACATACACATGGCCCAGGTATCGGAGTTCACGGGCATTTAAACGCTGGTTGCCGTGTTCAACAATGTTAGCTTTGATGGATTTCCATTCGGCCTTGCGCTGTTTCAGCCACGCAGGGTCGCTGGTTTTCCACCACGAACGAAAGTCCACAAAATACTTTTGATTATGGCTGAGAAGTTCTGCGTTATTCGACATTATTGATCCTCACAAAATGAATCTACCAGAACTTCGGGCAATTCTAGTTCGCTGATAAACTTGTGCATCTCGTGTTCTACCTCGCAAAAACGGACGGTTAGGTTAAGACACTGCTTTCTATCTTTTCAGTGCGCGAGAGCAGCCGCTAAGGGGTATTAGAAATTTTCAGAGATACTCTGTCAGGCCCAACGATAATATTATCGTGAGGAAACCCTGTTTCAGCGGCTTCAGCTTTCCAGTCGTTCGCCGTCATAGCAGACTCAAGGTCGGCAGGTCCGGCTTTTTTGGCGCCTATCGCGGGAATTAGGTGAGTCAGCATTAGGTACCGGGCACCGGTACTTTTGGCGAGTGTTCCCAAGTCCTCAGCGGTACTCTGTCTTACATAGAACTTTTTGGGATAACCACTACCGGGTGCCAGAATTTTTGATGTTGCTGAATGCACAATGATAGTCGCTGAATCAGGGCTTTTCGCCAGCAACGCGGTGCTATCGGATGTGGAGGTCGTCCGAACCTCAATTGGCTGGTCATTAGCTGCATCACCACCAATTACGACGCTACCGGCCGGTGTATCCACCCGGTAAGCGAGCGCTCCGGGGATGTGATTCACTCTTATGTAGCTGATTGTTACCTGGCCTAGTGGCGTTTTTTTACTCCAGGCCGTCGCTGGTTTTTCATTTCCTTCATCAAGTTCTATCACGCGAGTCAGCGAAGATGGACCTCCTGAAGTTCTGCCAGGGTTCTCGGCTAATCGCTGCGTCAGCTCTCCGGACGCTTTAAACGGCTGGTCGATATTAGCGACAAAGCTTTTACAATCAACTACGTGTTGTGCCGGTGGCTTGGCTGCCCGGGGGTTACTACAAAGAATATCCAGTGACGGAAAGTCCGATTGCTTATTTATTCCGGTGCTGTGCCAGCGATTGAGAATAAGATCTGAAAACCCATCGACGTGGTCAGAATGTAGGTGGGTAAAGGCCAGTAAACCAAGAGCTGTTGAGCGGATGCCCAGTTTTGACAGGCTTTGAGTCGTGCCTCTGCCCGAATCAAACTGCAGGCGCACATCGTCACAATCAGGGTTTTGACCGAATTCCACCAGCGTTCCTGCTCCGGCTAAACCGTTGAATGGTGTCGGGCCACCATTGGTTCCCGTAAGTGTGACTTTCAAACAGCTTGATTGACTGAGCTGGGCGTCGTCCGCGACTGAAACCTGGCTGAACATTACCCAGGCCATTAAAGTTACCGCAGAAACGGCATAGCGTATGAGGCGGCTAAAGGTTGTGTGCATACAAATTTCTACCATGATTAATGATTGGTCATTCTGGTATTAGGAAGACGGCCGACTATCAGCCATAATTTTGTCTAAAGCTCGTTGCGCTTTGTTTGAGTCGGTCAGGTCTTGAGGCTCGATCATTTCGCACTCGTCTCTTACCATCTCAGCAACAGTTGAAGGATAAAACCGGCAGTCATCAGGTCGGTCGTAATATATCGCGCAGGTATAAATTTTTGAGCCGGGTGCTTTTCTAAGCCAGGGGCATAGCTCTATAAGCTTACCGGTGGTGGGGTCCGACCAGATTTTTCCGTCGCTGACATAGTCAGCAATTTCAGGCCGGAATAATTCCCAATACTCAACTTCGTCAGCCGAGGCGGAAAGCTGGCCGTTGCTGTATTTGATGCAACATTTTCCACAGGAATTACATTCTTTAATGTCGACCTCCCTGTTGACGAATTCTCATTTTACGTCACTGCCTTTACGAGGCTTATAGCGTGGCATTTTCCAGCCGAATACGAGTGCTGCGGCTCGTAGCCCGAAAGCTAAGACAACACTAACGGCGATAGCGATGCTGGTATCAACTGCAAAATGGCTCAATACGGCAAAGCTAGTGGCACCCAAAATTGCGGCGCTGACGTAGATTTCATCGCTTAACAGCACTGATTTTTCGCCCGAGACCACATCGCGGAAGATGCCGCCGAACGTGGCCGTCATAACGCCGGTGACAATCGCCGCAAAGGGTGAAACACCATAATTCAAGCCTATCACCGTGCCCATTACACAGTAAGCGGCCAGACCCACCGCATCCAGCCATAACAGCAGTCGGTACCGCGACTCGACCAAATGTGCAGTGAAAAATACGCCAACAGCCACCACCGCACATACCGCTATAAAAGTCGGTTGTTGAATCCAGAATACCGGGAGCCTGCCTAGTATTAAATCACGCAGCGTTCCACCACCAATACCGGTGATAGCGGCAAGGAAAATGAAACCAACGATATCTAACTGTTTACGCGAAGCCGCTAGAGCACCCGTTGCTGCGAATACGGCAACGCCTGCGAAATCTAGTAGATATAAATGATCAATGGTTGGCATCGGTAGGTGATCACGGGCAGGGTAAAGTTAGTCAGCGGTTGCAATCATAACGAAGTGCCACTCAGAACATCACTTTCGCTACATACGGGTGAAGCCGGTAACACGGGTAATCATTGCTTTGCCGTCAACCGACTCAACCACGGTTTCCGTTTTGGTCAGCGCCGAAATGTTCTGCCCCTGGACTGTCATTGATTCTTTAATGTCCGCCGTGACCAACGCCTTATTTCCCTGCATTTGAATCGCCAGATTGGAGCGGGAATATTGGTAGTTAGCGGCCATGTCCCAGCTTTGCTGCAGCAGCGCGGCATACTCTGGCTTCGTTAGCTCGATAACCTGTTGCTGACCCTGAGCGTCAATATGCAGCGTCAGCTCTACATCGTCGACCATTAAACTGACAATTTGCTGCCCGTTTTTGGCAGCGTTAGCGGCATCAAACGATGCGATAACCTGCTTCACCGCCTGCTCGGACAAGTCGGCTGCAGAAGCGGCTGTGAACGCCATAATGATGAAACTTAATAGTAGCGACCAGCTTTTAACGGGGTGAACCATGAATCTCTCCAGTTGTGAAATTTGGCTGTCGGCCAGACGGTTTTTAACAGCCGCTCTGGCCGTCAGTGATCACTCAGCCTAGCAGGGAATGATTCGGTTTAGAGTGAAATATCGGCAAGCAGAACCGCTTATTCAACTCTGTCTTAATGTCGGCCGAATTGACCGGTCCGGTCATTAAGACAATTACTCACAAAACCAATTCGATTAAAACGGACAAGCACTCTTGCCATGCATTCTCTTCCCGGTGCGTGGGTGATCAAAAATTAGCTCGGTAGCATGAAGTAGCAACCTATCTGCCAGTTTTTCACTTTGGGCGCTGTTATAAAGGTCACAGCCAAGAATGGGATGGCCTATTGCCTGGCTATGAATGCGTAGCTGATGGGTGCGCCCGGTACGCGGCGTAAATTGCACTAAGCTACGGCGTGGTTGCTCTAATCGATTGAGTACCGCATATTCGCTGGTGGCCGCCTTACCGCTTAGAGGGCAAATTTTCACCTTCGGAAAGTGATTTTTATCTTTAGCAATTGCCGCTTTAATCTGACCCTGATCATCGACAAGCCACTCTTCGAGCATGGCCAAATAGCGCTTTTGAATCGAGCCTGACTGAAACTGCTTATTGAGATGTTGTGCCGACCCGGCGTGCAACCCGACGACCATGATTCCCGATGTGCCAAAGTCTAAGCGATGCGGTAGTTTTGCTGCAGGGAATGCAGCACTTGCCCCCTCCTGGCCGTGCACCAATCGATAATGTACCGAATCCCAATTAAGCGGGTTCTTACCGGATAAACTCAGCAGCCCACTCGGCTTTTCAATGAGTAGAATATCGTCGTCCTGATACAAAACCACGACAACATCTTCACAGGCTGGCGCTATAAATTCATCAACGACGGCATGAGTCGACGGCTCGGCTTTAGACATACAGTACTCCTCTTTAAAGTCAGGCCAGCGTACAACAACTGTCGCCGAAACAGCCTCAGAGCACCCGCAGGGCTATGCGAGCCAAAAAATACTACGATAGCGCCGCCTTAACGCTTACTATTCACCGCCCTAATCAGCACTGACTATTATGCCTCGCAAACTCCTCCCTGAAGATAAAATTCATCCCGCTATCCGCCCGACCATTGACGGCTCACAGATTGATATCGTCAACGAAGTTGAAGCCGCCATCGGCAGCAACGACGTAGTTGTCATCGGCATGGCGCAAAACCCGTTCCCGAAAAAAGCCCGCAAGGCACTGGACGCGGCTGGTATTGAGTACACATACCTGGAATACGGCAGCTACCTGAAAGAATGGCGTCGCCGCAATGCGTTGAAGATGTGGAGTGGTTGGCCAACGTTCCCAATGGTGTTTAACCGCGGCGTGCTGATTGGTGGTTTTAACGAACTGCAAAAACTATTGGCGGCTGGCGAAATTAAGTAAGCCAGTGCCATCATGCTGGTTAAATCCAATATTTAGCCAGCGCTACGCTTTCCTCCACTATCGGCTCCGGAGCTAATAGAAATGTCATTAGCCAACCAAATAAAATCCATTAGCTATTTGAAATCCAGCACCGCCGAGGCTGTTCGCACGGTACAGGACAGCAGTCTGCCATTGTTTATCACCCAAAACGGTGAAGTAAAAATAGTCGTTCAAGACATTCGTGAGTATGAGCGGACACAGGAAACACTGGCTCTATTGAAGATACTCGCGCTGGGTGAAGATGATGTTGCGTGCGGCAACAAAAGTAGTGCCGAGCATACGTTTAAACGGGTCCGTAGCCGGGCTCAGCGGTGAGCTTTTCGACTAAACAAATATTTCTGCGAAACATGACCTGACAGAATTGTTGACTGGATAGCCGCTTGGGACTCAACTGATAATGCTTAGACCGTATTGATTAAATCCAATATTTAGCCAATACCGCAGTTTGCTCTTGTAACCTCTGCATCGGCGGCCGCCTCCTCCAGGCTTCCAGCTCTATGGTTTCGGAGCGCTGTAAATCCCGTTCAAACATTTGCTGCATTTGCTGGCCGAAACGCTTGCCAAGAATGACCGCATTGGCTTCGTCGTTGTGTAACAGGCTGCGAAAGTCGAGATTGCTGGAACCGACGGTCGACCAGACCCCATCGATTACTGCGGTTTTTGCATGCATCATCGGGCCGTCGTATTCGTGCACTTCTATGCCCGCCTCTAACAGCTGCTCGTAGTAGTAGCGCGAGGCGTGCAGCATAATTTTGTGGTTATTGTTGCGTGGCAGCAGCAACTTCACATCTACACCACGTTGCACTGCTCCTTTTAGCGCCTTGACGAATCGCTGGTTCGGCACAAAATACGCCTGACTAATCCAGATGCTTTGTCGGGCGCTCAATATCATCGCTAGATAAGACTCATACAGGCCACGGTTTTTATGCGCCGGTTTGCCCCGAACAATCCGGCCTATTTGGCGCGGTCGCTGGAGCAGTAGATCAGCGAAGTTTTTTCCCCGGCTGATATGTACCCGCACTGTGTCGTCGCCGGTTTCTATTTGCAGTGGGAAATAGTGCGGATCACCCGAGGCTAGCTCGGCGCTAATCAAATCGACATCAAATAAATCCGCCACCGGCTGAAACACCGTATCGATAGTGTCAGTGACAATGCTGCTGATTAGCGGCTCGGCTTCTCGCCACTGTCGCGCGAATAGGCGCTGCAGCTCATTGACTACCGGGCCGGTAAGGCGAAGATGAGTATCACGCCAGCCAGCCTCATAGTCAGTCACCTCGCCCGGGTTCTGGTCCTGACATTCACCGCATTCGGAAGCCTGCAAATATTCGTCGGTAATATTAATGCCACCGGTAAAGCCAACCGCACCGTCCACCACCATAATTTTTCGGTGATTGCGGCGATTGATTCGCCACAGCCGCGGATCTTTTATCGGATTCAGCGAGTTGTATTCGCGCACTTGTACGCCCGCCAGTTGCAGCCGCAGCGGCAACAAGCGCCGGCCCATAAGGCTGCCCAGCCCGTCGTACATTATTCTTACCGTTACACCCTGTTCAGCTCTTTCGACGAGCGCCTCTTCATAGCGACGGCCTAACTGCTCATCGAACAGCAAAAAAGTTTCCAGATGAATATGATGTTGTGCCGCTGCAATAGCAGCCAGCTGGGCATCGTGGGTTGCCGGCCCGTCAATCAACAGCTCAACTGAATTACCACTCAGCAGCGGGCCACCTGAAACCGCTTGCTCCTGAGCATAGGCGATAGCCAGTGGACTATCCGCCGGCGCACCGGCAATGGCGGGTGCCGAACTATAGCGGGCCGGATTACCGGGCAGACCCGCACAGCCCGCCAAGGCTAGCGATACAATGAAAGTCGTCAGTATTCTCATCGCAGTCGCCTTACTGTCATTGGGGCCAGCCCAACTACAACGCAATTATTTTGCGGGCTTAATAAATTTAAGCGTCATTCGATCTGATTCGCCGATTGCCAGGTACTTTGCCCGGTTCTCGTCTTTCAGTCGCAGGCTAGGTGGCAGAGTCCACACACCTGCAGGGTGGTTATGGTTATCTGCGGGGTTGGCATTAATCGCCGACGCACCTCCCAATACAAAGCCCGCCTTAAGAGCTAGCTGTTGCACGTAAGCGTCGGTGACATAGCCGGATGTCTTCATCGTTTCCAAACTGGTATTTACCTCCGCACGGTGCTCAACCACGCCCAAAACCCCACCGGGTTTCAACATGGCAAAGAAGCTATCGAACATTTCCTGCTCAAATTCACCTTTTACCCAGTTGTGCACATTTCGGAATGTCAGTACGGCATCGGCACTCGCCGCCGGAACCGGCAAATAGCTATCCGGGGCACCAATGGGAGCCAACCTGACCTTGTCATATTTCGCCGGGTTAGCAGCGAGTTTAGCCGCAAAATTATTGGTAATACGTTTGCGATAGTCCGATGTATCAGGAGCGTCAATTACAAAGCCAGCGCCGTGGTATTGGCCGCTATCCCGCAGGTAGGGGGCGAGAATTTCGGCATACCAACCGCCACCGGGCCAAATTTCGACGACCGTCATATCCGGCTCTATACCCAGCCACGTCAGGGTTCTTACCGGATGGCGATACTCGTTACGGGCGCGGTTGTCGGCGCTCCGGTGTTCGCCGACTGAAAGCGATTTTAGCGCCTCGACATCAACTTCAGCATGGACAGGCAGCAATAGTGCCGGCGCCAATAGCGCGGCTGAAAATATGGCAGTAGTTATACGCATCGTGTTTTCTCCGAAAATCAGGTTTATGGCGGTATGAACCGCCACGCAAATTATTTGCGTTGTGCGATAGCGATTATGCTCAATAGCGCTTCAGTTAAAGGCTCGGTATCAGCAAACTTTGGCAGCCATTGCGTGGTGCACTGGTTGATTGAGACAGCATAGTCGCCGAACAGCTGAGGCTGCGGATAGCGCTTTTTGTAAGCCGCAATAATCGTCGCTTTGTAAGCGTCAATTTGCGCTTGCATGGCGGCAACTTTGTTAGCGTCGCCGCCGTTAAAGGTATTCAGGCCCGGCGTGATGACTTGTTGTTGAATAGCGTCGTTGTAATTTACCAACGCTTCGCGAATGGCGTTCAGCTCATCGTCCGTCGCATTCGGCGGTTTGGCATCAACTTTCTCCACGACAAAATCCAATGCGGCCTGGCAGCCCTGCATTACGTTTAATAGTGGCTGCGAGGCAGTCGCGAACTGAGGCAACAGTAGCGCTGCAACTAATGCTAACCGGATGGCGATCCGGCCCCCTATCGAACTACAGCCGTTTCCGATAATCACTTCATCGCCTCTCATTGCTGCTGTGGTTAGAACACTTGTAACTTGGCATACGCGAGAACCATCCATTTGGAGCCCACATCATCAAAATTGACCTGCACCCGGGCACCCGCGCCGTTACCTTCGTGATTTACTACCGTACCTTCACCAAA
>CAJQNE010000424.1 GCA_905479545.1 uncultured Gammaproteobacteria bacterium
GGTTTCTTCCGTATTTGCTGGAAACATTACGGTGGGCGAAACCTACCCCATCGCTGAACCCGACTTGTACAAAGAGATTAAAACACGCGCGGGTAATCTGAAAAATGCCGGAATACCTGATAAAGACTGGGCGAATGATGATGTTTTCGAGGGCTCCTTATTGCCAGTAGCCATTGAAGACAAAAGCCGTTTGTTTGACCCGACGTACTTGCTACCAAGAGCGATGATAGATGCCGAGGGACGCACCCTGTACCCGAAAGGCTATCCAGTGAATGTTTATGAGAAATTCACGATGCCAGGTCGTTTCATCGTTATTAACAATAGTGATGAACACTTTAACTGGTTAAAAACTGTAGCGAACCTGACAGAAAGCGATATGGTTTTGTTAGCAGGGGGCAATGTTATTCACGCCCGAAAGTCACAAAAAATACGCTTTTACGCACTAGACCAACGAGGCATTGAGCGCCTTGGTTTGAAAGCGGTTCCCAGCATCGTTAGTCAAGAAAAAACACAGCTGCGGGTGAACGAATATGCCGTCGATTAAATATCTATTCGCCTTAGTTGCGTTTATAGCGTTTTCGCCAGCCAGTATGGCCGTTTGCGTCGATACCAAGATGGTAAACCCAGTTAGCGATGTGGTGTGGGATTGCATGTTTCCTATCACCATCGCGTCTGTACCCATTGATATGGGCAACCACCCACCCGACAACGAAAAGGGTGAGTTTCTTTGTAGTTGTTCAGGCAAAGGCTACACCGGGCAAGGGTTTTTAATTACCTATTGGGAACCCGCGAGAATGCTCGATACCTCGGCTGATCCCGGCTGTTTTCCTGCCCTGGGGAGGACGATTGATGTCGGCGGCGGCAGCGATGGGTATAAGGCCGGCGGCACGCTTGAAAATAGCGGCTCAGACTCCCACGCCTTTCAGCATTACCACTTTTACATCTACCCGATTCTTGAGCTGTTAAATATGTTCTTGGATATGGGCTGCAATAGCGGTGACTCCGTGTTCGACATTGCTGTCGTGAGCGAAATCCGTCCCGACTGGAGCAATGACTTTGTTGCAGCACAGTGGTATCCAGAAACCAGCCTTATCGCTAATGTCGGCCCGGTTCTAGCCTGCATCGCCGACGCCGTAGCGGCCACCATCCAAAGGCCCATAGACGCGCTGTACTGGTGCATGGGCGCATGGGGCGTTACCTATCCAATGTCGGGACATATACCCGCGATGGACTACGTCGCCGCTAACGCCGGCATCGCGGCGAAAGCGATGACAGTACAAGCCCGAATGTTCGGTTTGAATGATCGAGCCATTAACTATTGCACGGCCGTACCGTCGCCAATCTGGGTTAAAAGCCATTGGCGCATCCAGCAAGTAGACCCGGTGGTTGCTAACCGCTGCATGGTCATCGGCTACCCCGGCCTTCTATGGACAAGCAGAAAGAACCCCGTTGGCCGGGGCGATAGCTTTTCTTGGTTGCTGTTTCGCAAAGTCCGCTGTTGCGTCGTTTTTTAAGGTTTTTCCCTATGCGAAATTTTTTTCTAATTACATCCCTGGTTTGTTCATTTGCTGTTAACGCCGATATGTCGGCCAATGAGCTTGCAAAAATTGCTAGTGAACGCGCCGACGCCATCACAGTGGATGTTGCCATTCCCGACGTCGAATCAAATGAACGAGCGAAAACTGCGGCAGCTACAGGCCGTAAGCGTGGCTTAGCAGAACTGAAGCGAATGAATGCTGAGTATCGACAAAAACACGCTAAAGCGTTCACCGAAATGTCAGCAATCGCTGATGGTGCCACTGAGGTAACTGCACCGCGCCAAGGGCGTTTGGTTGTTGCCCTGTCTTCGTCAATGCCAGAGCAAATGGTGGCTGACTATTTGGTTCAGCTCTCAGGGATACCAGAAGCGATTGTGGTTCTTCGAGGCTTTATTGGTGGAGCGACCTACGTGAAGCCTACCGGCCAATGGATTGACAACCGACTACGGAAAGTTGCGGACTGCCAGGACTGCGGCCATTACAGCGTTGAGGTCGTTATCGACCCCCTGATTTATCAAGACCTGAATATTGGCCGGGTTCCTGCTATTGCGTGGCTTCCAGGCGTGACTGATCTCAAACATTGTGATGAGGAAGTATTTGAAGCTACAACCGTTGTCTATGGCGCTACGGCGGTTGAGGCAGCGTTAAGAACGATGGTTAAGGCCGGAACAGAAGTCCCTGAAGATTTAATTGATCGAATCAAAGCATCCGGGTGGGAGGATCGCACTTGAAATTTACCGAATTTAGAGCAGATGTTCATGATGGCTTCCAGTTTGCCAAAGCCAATAAGGTCAAGACCACTAAGCGTATTGCCCTGCTCGGCCTTCTGCTGGCAGTCATTGGCTTAGTCATGCCCAACCTGGTCGTCACCTACACGGATTCAGTGGACTACAACGTCCTCTGGAAAAGCGGCAAAGCCCCCATTAAAGGTGACTTAGCGTTTTTCCCGTTCCAGCACGAATACTTAGGCGACACCGAACTTAAGCTGTTAACAAAACGGTTGCGCTGTATGCCAGGTGATCGCCTTGAGACAAAAGGTCGCCAGCATTATTGCAACGGCGTGTTGGTGTCGGAAGCGCTTTATAAAACCATCCGCCGTCAGCCACTAACACTGTTTGAATACAACGGGGATATACCAAACGGCATGGTGTTCATGCTTGGCGATAACCCTCGCTCTTTCGACTCACGCTACAACGGCTTTATTAAATACGACTCACTGACTCGCGCCGTAGGGCTGTTGTAATGAGAGTTGCAGTGATTGTCATAGCGCTTGTCATTAGCTTCCCGGCATCAGCCGAAGATAATCGACATGGCTATTGGTGGAAGGAGGAAGCGCCTGAGGTTATGCAATTGGACATTCCCCCACCGGAACCGGCTAAAGAGGCCGACAAACCAGAATTCGTTGCGAAGCCTGCGCCACCTTCTGAGGAAGAGTTGCTTGAACTTCACCCAACAGAAGTAGCGAAGTTAATTTCGGAATACCGCCAAAATGCTTTGTGGAAAATGTCGCCTGAAACGGTCGGCTGGTATTACGAACTGCAGGATTTTTCTAGGCGACGTGCACGGGCATTTATGAACGTGACCGAAATGACGATGCTGCAACGCCCTGAGTTAAATATGAACTCGGTATATCCAACAACGCCCCCTGGCCAACAAGCCAGAGTAGCCCAACGGACAGCCGCGATTGAAGGGCAACTCTCTGCTGAACGTGGAAATGCAGCCTTGTTGCTATTTACCCGCCCAGACTGCCCCTACTGCCCCACTCAACGAAACATGCTTCGTTACTTTGAGCAAAAGCACGGCTGGCAGGTACGCGAGATTGATATTTCAGCAAATCCCCAAGCGGCCGCCCGTTTCTCCGCTGATGTCGTCCCTATGACGGCAGTCATTTTTAAAGGGACAAATGATTGGTTCCCGGTTTCCGTAGGCGTTGAATCATTGCCGAAAATCGAAGAATCAGTGTCGCGCGCCTTGCGTCATTTAAGGGGCGAAACAACACCCGAGCAATTCACCATGCAACAGCACCAGTCAGGCGGTTTGCTTGACCCAACAAGGAGGTAGATCAATGGGTATAAAACAAGGCTTAGCCATAGCGGTATTGCTGTTCTCATGCACGGCCGCAAAGGCGGACTGGGTTGATGATTGGTTTGACCAAAGCGTTACCGGGGGTGCAAGCCACTACGAAAGCCAAAAGCGCGGTTATTACACCGGCGGTAGTTTTCAGGGTCGCTTTAGGTTTTCAAACGATTACGTTGTCTCAGCTCAAGCACCACGAATAAAAGTGGGCTGCGGTGGTATCGACTTATTTAGTGGCGGCTTTTCTTACCTCGACGGTGAATACCTGGTTGAAAAAGCTGAGCGGGTTATTCAGGCGGCTCCCGCTTTCGCTTTCGACCTGGCTTTGCAGGAGTACTGCAAACCATGCCTAAGTGCGATGACAAAACTGCAGGAGATTACCGACCATCTAAATTCCATGCAGATGAACGATTGTCAGATGTCGAAGCGCTTGGTCGCCGTGTCGCATAATGGAATTAAAGATGCTTTTTCTGGTGATAAAGCAGCGGCGGCCAGTGAGCAGTCGATTGGTACTGGTCAGCGTAAAAACACTCAAGACTTTGCCGATGACACAGCGGCCAGTGGCGGACTACCACCTGATCAGACAGAAGACTTGCTGCTTGATTGCCCACAACCATTTTTGGATATCTTTACTAATGGATCAGTGGTAGAGGCCGTTACAACAAAATTGGGATTGCGCGACTATGCGAGCGTAATGCGTGGCCTGATTGGCGATGTCAATATTAGCTACGACAATGGCGCGCGCTCCTACGTCACAGAAGTAGTGACACATTGCGACGGCAACGATCAGACTCAGCCGGTCGATTTTTTATCCGGGCAAATGGAGATAAAGAATCTTGCCGGCGCGTGCGCCGCCTCAGGCGATCAGGCTATTACATCGATTGTCCGTGACCGTCTAAATTCTGTCGCTCAGAAAATCCGTGCTGGTAACGGTAACTTTACTGCCGCGGAAGTGGGGTTTATTTCAGCCTCAACGTCACTTCCATTACTGGTGACACTTCGTGATGCTGTTGGCCGCGGAACAGAGACAGAGGTAGTTGAAAGACTAACGGCTCCGCTCTCGCTTGTTTATGCCCATCGAGTATTAGACGACCTGTATCAAGGCATTGGTCTTGCCTTACGTAAAGCTGAAGAAGTCCAGCAAAAAGCGGTTGTACGACCAGGCGGGAATATAGCTCGCTGCAATACATCGTTCCTGTTACCAGCCTTAGAACATGTCGCCGAAATGGTTGACCGATCGTCGAAGTATCGGTCAT
>CAJQNE010000425.1 GCA_905479545.1 uncultured Gammaproteobacteria bacterium
AGGCGCACGTGACCGGCACGAACGACTCATTCTTCGTGCTGATATTGGTTTGTTTAATGGCGGGCCAAGAGCGTGGGATGAGTACCAAATCGGTGGTAGTAGTAATAACCGTGGTTTCGAAACCGATGTTGGTGATGGCAATCTTACGTATTACTTCGGTGCTGAGTATTTAAAGCCAATATTTGGCAGCAACAGTTTACGTGGTCTGGCTCTTATCGATGTGTCGCAGGTGTACAGTGAGGTCAACCGGTTTAAGTCCCGCACGCCGCTGGTATCGGTTGGTTTCGGCATACGCTGGAGAGTGCAGTCGTTTGTGAATCTGGAAATTGACCTGGCGATCGCCTATGGACTCAATGCCGGTGAATACAGAGTTACCGGTGGCAGTAATAAGGGTGATTAGTTACCCCGAGCCAAACTCGGGTATTCGCTAGGGCTTTCCGCCCAAAGTGAGTAGGCCCATCCGGCGTTTCGACAGCAGCAACACCCAGAATCCCAACACTATATCGACCCCGACGCAGAATGCAGGCCACCAATCCGGTGTGCCGCTGTTATTGACCAGCTGGCTGTGAAACAGGTCAAAAACGCCGTGTAATAGTAAGCCGGTACCAATCAGCAACGGCCAGCGCAGCGCACCCATTATTGCTAACGCAGCGAAGCCGCAGGCCAGTGCTATTTCGATGCCTATCGTTTGCCAACGCTCTGCTGCAATAAACCCAAATAATACGTAATAGCTGGCAATAACGATTAGCACTGCCGCGTAGTAACTGCGGTCGATGTCGAATTTCAGTAGGCGAGCGCCGGCGGCTAAAATTACCGCCAACGCTGCGCCGGTTAACAAAGCCAACACCTTACTTAGCTAGCTCGCCAAGATGGTCGCCGGGGCACTAAAGAAACTTGCGAGCGATGTTAAATAAGTCGTCGACCGCCGAACCGTCTTTGTCGGAATCCAGAAAAGAACTCAACATGCCACCCAAGCCGCCGGCTGAGCTGCCACTTTGCGCATTCATCTGGTTATTTTGTTGCGGCGCGTAGCCACGTTGCTGCTTCGCCATTCCGCCCATTGCGGCAGCGGCAATCATCGGTAGCATCTTTTTCAGTAGGTCAGCACCGATGCCACTTTGTTGTGAGGCGTGAGCGGCGACGTTTCGGCTCACATCTTTGCTGCCAAAAATATGGCCAAGAATGGAGTTGCCGTCGTTAATAGTGCTCTGCTGGCGAAGCTGTTGTGGATTATCGATGTACTGTTCATGCTGGCCGCCTTGTAATGCTTGCAATAAGCCATCGAGGCCGGCACTTTGCTGCATATTGCGACTAAAACCGCGTGAAACCGCCGGTGCCAGCTGCTGCAGTCCCCGTCGGGCGGTTTGCTGATCGATGCCTAACTGCTGGGCCATTTGCTCCACAAGGGCACCGTTGTTGCTGTTCTGTAGTAAATCCATCAAGTTCATTGTTCGTCTCCGCAGCTAAAGCTGACTCGTTTTATAGAGTCAACCACGTTAGCAGCAGCCGCTAAGGTTGGTCTAGCGGCTTAAGCCCTGAAATTTGATGTGGGTGAGTTAGTTGTGAGTTAACTCAGTGCCTCTAACTCTTCCCAGCGCTCGAAAGCTTGCTCAAGTGCAGCTTCTTCAGCAGCTAGCGCCGTTTTCGCCTCGTTCACCTCAGCCTCAGGGCGATGATAAAACTTCGGGTCCGCCAATTTTGCTTGCAGCGCGTCAATTTTAGCTTCGAGTTTTTCCAGCTTGGCTGGCAAGCCGCCGAGTTCTTTGCGTTCGCCGAGGGTCAGTTTTCTGGCCGGTGGCGCCTTAGCCGCGGCCGATTGACTAGCTGCAGGAGCGGCTTTTTTGGTAGCGGTCGGCTTTGACGCTGTGGCTTTGGGGGCGCGGCTACCCATTTGTCGCTTGGCATCGGTGTAACCACCAGCGTATTCAGTCAGGCGACCATTGCCATGGAATACCCAGGAGCAGGTTACTACGTTGTCGAGGAAGGCCCGGTCGTGGCTTACCAGCAGTACCGTGCCGTTGTAATTCATTAGCTGCTCTTCCAATAGCTCCAGCGTTTCCACGTCGAGATCGTTGGTTGGTTCGTCGAGCACCAGAAGATTGGCCGAACGGAGGAATAACCGGGCGAGCAACAGGCGGTTGCGTTCGCCGCCGGAGAGCTTGCCAATGCGGCTGCGGGCGCGGTCGGGCGTAAATAGAAAGTCTTGCAGATAGCTGATGACGTGGCGCTCTTTGCCAGCAATCGAAATCATATCGCGACCATCGCCAACCCAATCGACCGGCCGGGCTTCCAGGTCAAGCGCGTTACGTTGTTGGTCGAAATACGCGACTTCCAGCTTGGTGCCGACCCGAATGCTGCCTGAGTCCGGCGTTTCTTGCTCCAGGAGCAGCCTCAACAGTGTCGATTTACCGGTGCCGTTCGGGCCAATCAGACCAATCCGGTCGCCACGAATAACCAGCGCCGAGAAGTCTTCAACAATTTGTTGGTGGCCATAAGCTTTGCTCAGGTTTTTAACTTCGAACACTTTCTTGCCGGACGTCTCGGCAACATCCAGGCTCATATTGGCGTTACCGACGACATTTCGGCGCTCCGAGCGTTCTACCCGCAATGCTTTCAGCGCCCGCACCCGGCCTTCGTTACGGGTGCGACGGGCTTTAATGCCCTGACGAATCCACACTTCTTCCTCGGCGAGCTTTTTATCAAACAACGCCTGCTGCCGCGCTTCGGCTTCCAGAAATTCTTCTTTACGCAGGAGGTAATTGTCGAAGTCGCCGTCCCAGCTGGTTATCCGGCCACGGTCAATATCGACGACCCGCTGCGACAGGGCGCGGGTAAAGGCACGATCGTGCGAAATGAATACCAGGCAACCGCGAAAATCCATGCACAGCGACTCA
>CAJQNE010000426.1 GCA_905479545.1 uncultured Gammaproteobacteria bacterium
TGCAGGGTACTGATACGGACGTTGACGTGCCACAGGAGCTTATATTGCTATAGCTCACAATGTTCTCGATGTTTTCTAATCTGGGGTTGGTTTTGCGTTGATAACCATTCAACGAAAAGCGATCTGCCCGCGCCGTTTCACCGACTACCATAATCACCAACTCACGTCCTTTATGGTCTGGGATAATTGCATCCGGGGCTGTTTTTATTACCACTGAATCCGCTTTAGGTGCGGAACTGGCCTCAGCTGAAAATTTACCTAATGAGTACATCGGATACAGTGGGTTGGCGTAATAGCGAACGGGTTTGTGCTCGCGAAAAAAGCTCGCGTATTGGCTACTGAAAGTAGCAAGCAACACGCCAAGAACAGCCGTTGATACCAGCAGTGTTTGAAAATGGAAACGAGCCTCGGTTAACCAGCGACGCTTTGTCAGTCGGCAACGCCAAACAACAAATACAGGTAGCAAACCCAGCAATAACATTCGTTGCATCAGGCCCCATGTCATCAAGTCTGCGGCCTCGTTGCCATCAGTTTCTATGGCATTTTGCAGCATGGTGGTATCAATTACCGTGCCGAACTGATCCGCAAAATAGCCCGCTGCAGCAGCGATGAATAATAATAATGTCGCGACCACTCTTACTGGCAAAATCGTAGTGAGTAGAAGTGCTATTAATATTGTGAGACTGCCAAGCATAGCCGCCGTTGATGCTACAAACATCCCATGGCCTTCAGCGAGGGGGTAGACATCTGTCACCGCAGAGAAAAATGTGTAGTTACCCGTGCATAGAATAAACAGGGCTACTAATAAAATTAATTTAGGGCGAGTTAAGCCACTAATAGTCTTCATACATCACCACTCAAGTAGTCCCCAGCGGGTGAGCCAAGGCTGCTTATAACGAAATTTTAGAAGTGGTGATAATCCCCTTCGAGCTGTGATGCGAAAGTGCAGCTATTGTGAAAAAAAAGTGCTTCCCCGATTTAGGTTTTTCAATCTGCAGAAGGGTAGAAAGCGGCTAACAAATGCTCATCGAAAAATGGTGCGTTAGAGGTTTCACCACCATTTGGTAGCGTTGACAGTAATTCGACATTTGCATGACCTTGGCATCACAGCACGACTTCTAAACTGCGGGCTATTATTTCCTAAGTTGTGAAGTTCAGATGGTTAATACTGTATTCAAGCCCGTTGCGTACTTTGCGATTACCTTGTTGTTAGTGCTCACCGCGAGCCGGTTGGCCCTAGCCATATGGCTGCTGCCGAAAATTGGTGGCTGGGCTGAGTTTAGCGGGTTAATGTTTTGGGGCTTTCGGCTCGACGTTCAGGTCATTGGCCTCTTTAGCTTTCTATTAGTCGCTATCACTATCATTATGGCCCACGGGCGTGCGACGACACCTTGGCGCACAATCTTCCGTGTACTGGTGACGTTAATAGTGCCCGCAGCGATTATGTTGGAGCTAGCAACGCCGAGCTTTCTCCTCGAATACGGCGTGCGACCCAACCGGCTCTTTTATGAGTACCTGGACAGCCCGAAAGAAGTGGGCGGTATGTTGCTGAGTTCTCGGTTGCCAATGGTGATCGTTGCACTAGCCGTGCTCACGGCCTCAGTTTATTTAGTCTGGAGAGTCAGCTACCGCTGGGTTGGCGATAGCCATTGGCATAAAGCAGATTGGTTAATCGCACCTGCTGTACTTGTGCTTTGTTTTGCTGGGGCTCGCGGTACTGCCGACCACCGGCCCCTCAACCCAGCCAGCGCTGCCATTACCTCCAACGCTATGCTCAATGATTTACCGATGAGTTCGATCTATTCGCTCACCTATGCCGCTTGGCGAGCGGGCGACGAATCATCCGTGGCCTTGTCCTACGGCAAAATAACAGATAATGAAGCTCTGCAACGGGTAAGAAAAACGTCAGGAATTTCAGCATCCCGATTCGTAGACAATAACAGTACTCAGCACCTACAAGTCGCCACGGGCAAACATGGTAAAGCGAAAAACTATGTGCTGATCTTAATGGAGAGTTTGGGTGCCGAGTTTGTGGGTTCCTTGGGCGGGTTACCGCTAACGCCGGAAATGGATTCTCTCGCCAAAGAGGGGCTTAATTTCACGAATTTGTATGCGACCGGAACCCGGTCTGTTCGCGGCATTGAAGCCACTATCACCGGATATTTACCGTCGCCTGCTCGTGCTGTTATTAAGCTACCCAACGCACAGCAAAACTTTTATACCATTGCCAATACCTTTATCGATGCGGGCTACCACAGTCAATTTATTTATGGTGGAAATGCCCATTTCGACAATATGAGGGTCGGCAACGATTCTGACGAAATCCTCCAAAATGTGCCTTAACCTATTGTATTTAAATTATTTTGGCGTTGTAGCTCATGGGTGAAACCTGCCGTTCAAAATCAAGCGTATAATCGCCAAATCGGTTGATATGGTCCGTGCGGTATGGGGCCAATCCTTTGAGAATATCGTGATCAATATGATGGCCGCGATCCTTGAGATCTTTAAGGGTTAACGTCATCGACTCCACATTGTGAAGAATGACCAGGTTGGCCACCAAATGGTTATATTTGATCACCTTCCGTTGCTCGTGGCGGATATTCTCGGCGATCACCCCCTCGCCGCCGAAGAATAGCCATTTCACGAACTGGTTGAATTCTTCCGTTTTGTTCGTTTCCGCATGAATGGTTCGCCGCAACTCCACGTTGCCAATGTAATCCAAAAGAAAGGTCGTCCGAACAACCCGCCCCAGTTCCCGGAAAGCAAAGTAGAGTTTGTTCTTGAGGCTTGCGGTACCCAAGCGCCGCAGTATCGTGGAGGGTGCGATCTTGCCAGCCTTGATCGATAGCGCCACCCGGAGCATGTCGGGTACATGTGTTTCAATCAGTTTCCAGTTGACGGTTTCGCTGAATAAGGCATTGATGTGCTCATACCGCTGGCGTTTGTCAGGCTTGTAGAACACCAGCTGCTTCAGATTCCGGATGCGGGGCATCAGGTTGATACCCAGCAGGTAAGCCAACCCGAAGACGGGCGCACTTTGCGCCTGAGTATCGCCATGCAAGGTGTCAGGCTGGATATCGGAATCGTTTTTGATCAGCCCGTCAAGGATGTAAATGGCCTCATAAACGCCGCAAGGGATGAAGTGGCTGAACAGCGCGATGTATTTGTCGGAGACGTGGTAGTAGCCCACCCCGCCGTAGCCACCGTACCGTATGTGGTATTCCGATAGCAGATTCTGTTCGTACAGATTCCATTTTGTGCCATCGGCGGCAGCCCGCTGGCCAGTTCCCCAGTGTCGCGGCAGCCGGTAGCGGTTGTAGGCATTGATAACCTGCACAATGGCCTGCTCCAAGCGCTCTTCGGTGACGTGCCGCAGGTTGAGCCAGGACACCTGCCGGCGATTAAGTGTCGTGATGGATCGGGCGGTCTGAGTTGGCCCGAGATTGCAGCCATAGCAAAACAAGGTCGAAACAAAGCGGGTACGTGGGTCTTCCAGCTTGCTCTCAAAACCGGAAAGTGGTCCAAAGCGTTTGTGGAGCCCCAGCCATTTTTCGGCTTCCACCAGGATGTCGAGAATATTCTTTTCGGGCAAATTCTGGGATAACTGTTTGTCAATTTCGGCCAGCCCATCGGGAGGCGCTGTGCGACGGTGCTTCCGGATCACCAGCTCTTCACCATTGAAGACGGCGTATTCATTCTCCGGGAAGTTACGGTCAATGCGGTCCGCCGTTTCGCTCAAGCGTGAGCGGGCCTGCGCCACAAAAGCGGCTGGGTCGGATGCGATATCAACCATCGCACTGTAGTCCGCTATTTGGGCATCATAGACACTCCAATCCACGAGCTGATCGCGGTAGTCGCTGTACTGGTCGCTATTCGCGACCGCGAGATCGCCGGAAATCAGTTCACGCTTCACCTGCGTTAGTACGCCCAGCTCGAAATACTTCCGGTAGACCATACCGGGCAGTAGCTGGCTTGACCCGGACCCCAATATGAGACGGCGCCAACGCTCCGGTAGCCAGGACACGTCGACGGGTTGAGTGCTGAGCACAAGGCATTCCTTGCGGCTGTGCCGGTGCTTTTTCAGAGTCGCAATCGCCTCAATCAAGGATTGATCGTGGCTGGTTGCCGTCAGATCCAGTAGTTCAAGGCAATTGAATAGCAGGGGGCGTAACGGGCGATAGGGTTGCAGCATAAACGGGATGAAGTTATTGCCAGCATAGGCCATGTGTTCCTCACACTCGGCCAGTAATTCATCAGGGTCGCTCTGGATGGCAGCCGCCACTCGGGCACCTCGCTCGGAATCCGTCGGCGCTTCCTGAACGGCGGTCAGCACGTCACGCAGTTGAGCGACCAGTTTGTCCATCCGTTTCATGTGATCCAGATGATACTGGTTCAGGTTGGCTTCCGCCTTAGTCTTGATGTTGCGCATCTTGCGGACAAAGATGTCGACGGCATCGTCCATTGCGCGACGCAGTTGAGCATGGACCAGCAGAATCATCAAGGCATAGCGTTTGGTGCTCTGCATGGCCTTGATGTTGGCTGCGTCCAACGCGCGCGCTTCCAGTATGAAGTGGTGATACTTGGCGGCTGGAATGTGATCAACAGCGGGCAATCGTTGACACCAGCCCTGAAGCCACTCCAGATGCTGAAGATACTTCTTCACTTCTGTATTGGTCGGTTTTTTGGGTTCCTGTTTCAGTTTATGCCAACTGGTATGAGGTGAATCGTCAGGCACACGCAGCAGCCGGTCAAATTCCTGTTTTTGCTGCTCCGTCAAAGCCGCATTGAGTGTCCGAAAGAACCCCGTGTTGACCTGGCTGCGAGCCTGACGGGCTGTCCGTTGCAGCGTTGAAAAACCGGGTAGCTCAAAACGCTGGCGCACCAGCTCTTCGATCACCACATTGATAATGTCTGCCAGATCCTGTTTGGTGGTCGCCGCTTCTCGTGCCAAGTCCCGCACGACCGCCTTGCCTTCGACGGTAAACGCCTTGATGCCCACCTGTTGACGAATC
>CAJQNE010000427.1 GCA_905479545.1 uncultured Gammaproteobacteria bacterium
ACCGGGCCTGGTGGAAAAAGCACTCACCAAGCTCATGCCTGATTTTGCTCGCGAGCTGGACCCTTTTTATGAGCAGTATCAAAGCAGCGATGCCGAAAGCTTCTCACAATATGTGGCACTAAACGCCAGTAGCGTCGCTGACGCGATGCTGAATGTCACTGATGAAAAAGTACAGGACGTTGAGAGTAAAGCCATTAGATGTGGTTATGAAAAGCTGCGCGGCAAAGCTCAGGGCGAAGTCGCCGCAGCGGCACCAGCTATTGCGGCTGTATTGGAAAAATATGTTTAGCGAAAACCGCTAAACAACCGGGTTCACTGAGTGACAACCTACGGCAGCGACGATGCCTCGTATAAAGCAGCAGGCCAGCTAGCCGGTATTACGCAGTTAGTCGAAGACTTCTATTCCTGTATGGATACGTTTCCGGAAGCCTATGAAATTCGACAAATGCACGGCGAGGACTTAACCGAATCGCGACTAAAGCTGAGCTATTTTCTGAGCGGCTGGTTAGGCGGGCCGAAGCTCTATGCCCAACACTTTGGCGGTATTAGCATCCCCGGCTATCACCAGCACCTCGCCATAGGAGAGCAGGAACGTGATGCCTGGCTGCTGTGTATGCAACAGGCCATCGACAAACAACCCTATGACGAGGCGTTTAAAGCTTACTTATTAGCCCAACTACGAATTCCGGCTGAACGGGTTCGATTAGTAAGCGAACATAATCAGCAAAGATAACTTGTGGCTGGGTTCATCTATGCGCTCAACCCGCTAAGTATTAAGGACTAGCCATCATGGCCAACCGACGTAAAAACCAAGCAACCAGCAATAACCGCAGCAGCCAACGTCGCATTGTCGGCCTGCTGCTGGTTTTTATATTGCTGCTGTTTGCCGCCAGCCTGCTCTTCGGCGCTTTGGAACGCGGCCTGTTGTTAGTCGAGCGCGCCGAAGCTGCCGGGCCATTAGCCGTCGGTTTATTGTGGGCCACCGTTATAGGTTTTGGCCTGCTGAGCGTTTGGGCGCTGTGGTGGCTTTTTGGCCCTCGAAAAAATCGCCCGAACCGGCCCGTTTATAATGAAGCTGAACTCGGCGAAGTACTGGTTGAAGCAAGTGATCGCGGCGTCGACACCCGCGCGGCACAAGCCGAGCTAGCTGAACTCGAAAAACGCCGCGATAGCACCGCGCTGTATATCTGCGTATTTGGCGATATCAGCAGCGGTAAGAGCTCGCTGATTAAAGCGCTGTTACCGGGCGATGCTGAACGCATCGACAGTGACGTTCTCGGTGGCACCACCATCGCAGCCGAACATTTTCAGTGGACCGCCGACGCTGCTAACGATGGCAATAAAAGCGACGGCGAGCAAATGATCCTGGTCGATGTACCCGGCCTGAATGACGATGATGCCGAACTGCCGGAAATTGCCCGTGAAGAAGCGCAGCGAGCACATATCGTGCTCTACCTCTGCGACGGCGACCTGACCCGCAGCCAGTGGCGCGAGCTGGAGCAGCTGGCAGCCTTCGATAAGCCACTGGTCATTGGCTTGAATAAAATGGACCGCTACAAAGGCGCGGAGCGTGATGAAATCCGTGCCCGCATTGAAGGCCGACTCGCGGCACTGCCACTTACCGTGCTGCCGCTCACTGCTGAAGTCATCACCGGCGGCACAGAAACACTGATTCGAGTAGACGCAGAGGGCAACGAGTCGCATATAGAACGCGCCCGCGAACCTCAGTTGGAAGGCCTGATGGCCGCCCTGCAACAACAGCTACAAGCCAGCCCACTAGAGAAGCTGCGTGACAAGGCAGTGCTACTGCGAGCAGCAAGCCGACTGGAAATTGCCGAAAGTCTGTTTAAACGTGAACGCGCAGAAGCCATTGTTCGCAGCAATACCCGTGCTGCGGTGGTCGGCGCGCTGGCGGCTATATCGCCAGGTTCGGATTTGATTATTCAGGGCATACTGGCGACCAAAATGGTGCGTGAACTCAGCACCCTGCACGGCTTGAGCGTGCGCGAAGTAGAAATTGATGAACTGTTTAAGGCTGCCAACAACCGGCTAAGCCGCAGCGCCGCCCTTATTCTGGCGATTGCCGGCAACGGCCTGAAAGCGTTTCCCGGCATCGGCACCATTGCGGGTGGCCTTACTCACGCCGTCGCCTACGGCATGCTGTTTGACACCTTCGGCCACGCGCTGGCAAGGGTGCTGGATGAAAAAGGCCGGTTTGATGCCGATGCAACGCTTAACCGCATGGACGAAATGCTGGAGGGAGACTTATTGCCGCGAGCCAAACGAATTGCCCAGCTGGCCTGGGAGAGCCGAAAGCAAGACAAATAAAATCCTTTCGGATTAGGACTGACGCTTGAAATTACGCGCGTTACCGAATCATCAGCAATTCCCTGCTCTGTAACAAAAGTTACTCGGACGAAATAGCGCCACTTCCCCTCGGCGGAACGAAAATAATCGCCCATAGAAAAAGGCCCGCAGTGCGGGCCTTTCTCATTAGGAAGTGAGCGCTAAATTACTTAGCGTTGCCCAGGCCTTCCCAGGACTTGCTCCAGCTAACAGTAACCACCGGACGCTCGCTTTCAGGTAAACGACCAGCCGTAACAAAGCTGTGCTCGTCATCCAGATCGGTAGCGGTAACTGCCAACGAGAAGTCGCCCGCGTTAACGCTTACGCCGTAGTTGAGGTAGTCATCGTCGTTATCAAATGCAGGCGTGTCAAACAGATCGCCAGTGCCTTTGGTATAACCAACGTGTAAACCAAGGCTAAATTGGCCATGCAATGGCAGATCAGCGTTACCTTCAACGTAAAAGAACTCATCACCTTCAATGCCGTCAACTCCGAAGTTATACCAAACGGTAGAAGACCAATGTGAACCACCGATACCGGCGTAAACTTCAGAGTTGTTGCCGTGCGGACCAGAGTCTTCGTTACTGGAAGGGTACAAATAGGCAATAGCACCCAAGTCAAGGCCGAGGCCACCACCCAGATCAAATGCATAACCACCGTAGATATCGACTTCATTATTTTCTTGACCATTACGGCCCGCTGAACCCACCCAGGTACCTGCGTACAGGCCGCTGTTATCAGCAGACCAATCGATGCCACCAAATACATGAGCATCATCACTAAAGTTAACACCACGGAAGATGTAAGCTGAAGCTACACCAATATTGGCTGACCATTCGGCTTGAGCTGCGCCCATGCCTGCTACACCGAATACAACTCCGGCTAATACTTTCTGAACATTTTTCATGGAAGTTTCTCCCTTACCACAGAGACAAAAATAAACGCCTGAATATCTACCCGGAATATTACCCAAGCCTGCGTGGCGCATCGCAGACCAGTAGTTTTCTATCGAGCGCGAACTTTATACCTAAGCCTGCCCGCAGCCTCAACATTACGAGGAGGTTACAATAAACGTTACGACATTTAACTTAAAATATCAACAATCATCATTAACCACCTGAAAAATATGATCTTTACATACCAAATACCACTCCAATTTCAGTTTACTACTCTGCTGGTAGTCGCTAATACATGCCGCTAAACTGCGCAGCCTTCGCGCAAAATTGCCGCTGTAACTCCTTATGAGCAAGCCGCCACCGTTAAATGATGCCCAGCAGCAGGCGGTGGAACATGCCACCGGGCCGTTGCTGGTTTTGGCCGGTGCAGGCAGTGGTAAAACCAAGGTTATTACCGAAAAAATAGCCTGGCTGGTTGAAACTAACCGGCTACAAGCAAAGCAAATTGCCGCCGTTACCTTTACCAACCGTGCCGCCCGCGAGATGCAGGAACGGTTAGCGCAACGTTTGCCCAGTAAGAGCCAACGGCATGGCTTAACCACCTGCACGTTTCATAGTCTGGGTTTGCAAATAGTGCGCCAAGATTGTCGGCTGCTAAAATTACGGCCTGGTTTTTCGATATTTGACGCCGCCGATACACTGCAGCTACTCCGCGAACTCAAGCGCCAGCACGGTTGGGAACAAGAGGGCGAGCTGGAGGCTTACAAAAATCAGATCTCCAGCTGGAAAGGCCAGCTTATTGAGCCTCTGGCTGCACTAAGCAAAGCCAAAGACGATGATGAGCTGGAGGCGGCACAGGCTTTTGTCGCTTATGCCGAAGCATTGCAGGCCTACAATGCGGTTGATTTTGACGATTTGATTTACCGGAGCGCGCTGTTACTTGCCTCCGAGGAAAGCGTTAGAACGTATTGGCAGAATAAGTTTCGCTACCTGATGGTCGATGAATATCAGGACACCAATAGCGCTCAATACCAGCTATTACGCTTGCTAGCCGGCGACCGGGCCCGTTTTACTGTTGTTGGCGACGATGACCAGTCAATTTACGCCTGGCGCGGTGCCAACCCTGAAAATCTGCGCCAGCTAGGTCGTGATTACCCTAATTTAAAAGTCATTAAGCTCGAGCAGAACTATCGTTGCAGCGCCCGGATATTACGGGCAGCCAATACACTCATCGCAAACAACGAGCATATTTACGACAAAAAGCTGTGGAGCGCGGGTAGCGACGGACCGCGTATAGAAGTGTGGCCCTGCAACAGCCCGGAGCATGAAGCCGACAAAACCGTACTAGACCTCGTAAAACAACGCTTTGAACTGCGTGACACACATGCCAACTACGCCATTTTGTACCGTAGTAATCACCAGGCACGTTTATTTGAAGCCAAGCTGCGCGAACACCGCATTCCTTACAAACTCACCGGCGGCACTGCGTTTTTTGACCGTGCCGAAGTAAAAGACATAGTCGCTTACCTACGTCTGCGGGTAAATCCCACTGACGACGCAGCGTTCCTTAGAGTCATCAATACTCCGCGGCGTGAAATTGGTGCAGCGACTCTGCAGAAGCTCGGTCACTACGCCCAATCCCGAAGCACCAATTTGTTGCCTGCCTGCACCGAAATGGGGCTTGCAACCGCAATGAATGATGCATCGCGCGAGAAACTTATCCGTTTTAGCGAATGGTTTTATCGCATCGATACCGCCAACGCCGTTGCCTGCTGTGAAAAACTGCTGGCTGACCTGAATTATCGGCAATGGCTGGTTGAAAGCAGCAAAAACGAAATGCAAGCCAATAAACGCTGGGACTTTGTGCTGGAATTTGTTGAATGGCTTGGCAATATCGGTAAGCGTCTCAAAGAAAATGGCGATGACCATGACTTGATGGCGGTGCTTAACCGCATGAGCCTGCTTGACATGCTCGACCGCCAGAACGAAGAAGACGAGGATGACGCCGTTCGGCTCATGACACTCCATGCAGCCAAGGGGCTGGAGTTCCGCCAGGTCTATTTGGTGGGCTGCGAAGAAGAAGTGCTGCCGCACCGCAACTGCCTGCACGACGAAGATGCACTCGCCGAAGAACGGCGGCTGACGTACGTCGGCATCACCCGGGCCAAACAGCGACTGGTGCTTAGCTACCCCAAGAAGCGTCGTAAAGCAGGTGAAATTGCGGCCTGCGAACCGAGTCGATTCCTGGACGAACTACCGCAAGATGATTTGAAATGGCTGGGTAGAGAACCCGCTGCAACTAACGAAGAGCGATTGGCCACCGGCAAGGCGCAATTAGCTTCGCTGCGGGATATGCTGGGCTAAGATTGTTATCAAGGCTGTTCAGCCTCTCGTATAAGTGAAACCCGGCGGTAAATACCGCGTCAGCCGGGCAGTCGATCGTAGCGGTGCCCGGCCGCAGTCTTAGTAAAGGCAACGAACCTAATGGCGCTAACCAACTACCGGCTCAGGCTCTTGCTCAGCTGCCCACGCCATAATTTCTTCGATATTGGCAAAGTCTTTTAAGCTATGCAGGGTAAAAAATGTCGGTGGTGGCAACGGTAGGTCGCCTTGCTCTTGCAGAGCCAGAGCGTTGCCTGCTGTCTGCCACTGATAGTCGATAATTTCCGAGTAATCCACCAGGATTTCAGAATCACATTGTTGCTCCGTGACAAAAAACCACGTGTCAAAGCGTCGTGGCGGGCCGGGCGGCGTAACCCAGTGAGCAACATAGTGCAGCGTGCCCGGAGCTAACCGCAGGCCAGACTCCTCTTCGGCCTCCCGAATCGCGGCTGTTTCCGCAGCTAGCGCTACTTCCGTCGGCCGCTCACTATTCGGCGCACCCCGCCAATCTGCCGCGTCGACCCTGCCGCCGGGGAATACCCAATGGCCGCCAAAAAACACAAGTTTAGGATTGCGCTGCAGCAGCAAAATTTCCGGCGCGCCATCGTCATCAGGCGACGGCCTTAGCACAACCACCGTGGCCGCTAGCGCCGGTTGCAACTCTCCGCTCAACAGTCCGCTCCCATCATTAATCGATATCCCATATTTTGTGCAACTGGCCGCCCAGCTGCCATTGAGGGTTAGCCATGCAGTAACGAATAGCGGCTTTGGTGTGCTCAGCTTTTGCCGGGCTATCCAAAGGCTGTAGCCTGAAGTGGCCAAAGTCGAGATGAATAAGCGTTGCCGGGTCAATTTCCGGCTGTGGGTACACCAGTTTCAACTCGTCGCCCCTCGTCACTTTTAGCGGTGCACTGCCTTTTGGACTAACGCACAACCAATCAACACCGGGCGGTGGTAGCTGCGTTCCGTTGGTTTCGACTGCTATTTCAAAGCCCCGCTTATGCAGCGCGGCGGTAGCCTCAATATCCAGCTGCAGCAAAGGCTCACCGCCGGTGCAAACGACCAAAGGCCGTAACCCGCGGGGCGGACGAGGCGCGGTCCAGGCAGCCAATACCGCCTCAGCAAGTTCATCGGCGGTCGCGAACTTGCCGCCGCCCTGGCCGTCGGTACCGATAAAGTCGGTATCGCAGAAGTTACATACCGCCGCCGCACGATCCTGCTCCCGGCCACTCCACAGATTGCAGCCGGAAAAACGTAGAAATACTGCCGCGCGGCCAGCGTGATAGCCCTCACCTTGCAGGGTATAGAAAATTTCTTTAACGCTATACACCGTCAGCCGCCCTCAACACTAACGGATCAGCCACACCGGCTTCGGCAAAACCTTTGGCCCGCAGTTGGCAAGCAGGACAGTCGCCACAAGGAGGAAACTCGCCGTTGTAACAAGTGTGGCTATACGCCAAGGCCTCAAGTCCGCCGTGCTGCTCGGCCAACCTAACCGTTTCCGCCTTACTCAAATGCATCAGCGGCGTATGCAACTTAAAGTCAGCCTCCATACCCAGCCGTAGCGACTCCTGCAGCGCCGTTAAAGTGTCCTCGCGACAATCGGGGTAGCCGCTGTAGTCCGTCTGCGCTACTCCGGTAATAATATTCTGAACATTCCGGCTGTAAGCCCAGGCTGCCGCATAAGTAAGAAAGAACAGATTCCGCCCTGGCACAAAAGTATTGGGTAAGCCGTTACTGGCTAAGTCGCCACTAACCGCGGTGCCGCCGGTCAAAGCATTAGCGCCAAGGTCCTCAAATATTGGTAACTTGGCCACCGTGTGCGGCACCCCCGCCATCGCAGCAATTTTCGCGGCACTCTGTAATTCAATGGCGTGGCGTTGTCCGTAGTCAAAACTCAGCGCCTGTACATCACTAAAACGCTCCCGAGCCCAATACAGACAAGTCGTGGAGTCCTGCCCGCCTGAAAACACCACAACGGCACTGTTACTCGCCAGGGCTACCACCCCGGTAACTCATCGCTCGTCAGCGAGGCCAGGCTCAGCGCCGCATACACCCGACTATCTATCACCGCGCCACGCGCATGCTGAGCTATTAACCAGCGGGGCACATCCGCGCGCTTAACCGCATGAACAGTAATGTTCTCGCCCGGCACACCACCACCTTCGCTAACCTTACGAAGTTGTAGCGCTCGTAGTATGTGAATTTTTTCATTGGCCATGCCCGGTGAGCTTGCGGCCAACAACAGTCGCTGCATTTGCCCGGCCCGATAACCTGTTTCTTCTTCGAGCTCACGCTGTGCAGCTAGCTCCGGCCCCTCAGCCGCATCGCCGTCATCGCCTACCAAGCCCGCCGGCAGCTCAATAACGACAGCTTGCAATGGCTCACGGTACTGCTCGACCAACAACAACTCATCGTCATCGGTTATTGCGACGATCATCACCACACCGTACCGCCGGTTAACAAACTCCCAGCCGTTGCGCTCGCATAAGCTTAAGTACTTACCCGTGTGGAGTTTATGCAGCTCGCCGCCGCCAGATTTTTTGGTATTTTCAGTCACTTGGAAGAATTATCCCCGGAATAAAAGACACATTCAGGTAAAACCGTTGCAGTTCGCTGCGCGGCACGCCAGTCTTGCAGTCACACAGCTATTTTTCAGCGCGCTGTCGGCAAGTATACGGCTCGCGCATGACTTAGGAGACCCGAAATGGAACAGCTTGCTCAACAATCGTCTGCATTACTCAGCACCCCAGCCGGCATTATGCTGCTGGTAATAGGCGCAATCGCTGGCTTGATTATCGGACTACTGGTGGCCGCCTTCGGCTGGAAACGCAAAGACAGTGGTAACGCAGCGACCGTAAACGAACTGCAAAACGACTTCGACGATTATAAGGGCCAGGTTAACGAGCACTTTGCCAAGACCTCAGACCTGGTCGGCAAACTCACCGAAGATTACCGCGAAGTATACCGCCACCTTGCTACCGGCTCGGCGGCGCTGTGCACCGTTGGCGATACCGACAACCGTATTGGCTTTGACGACAGCATTCAGCTGGCTGACAACAGCGTGCAGGAACAGCCTAATGCCAAGAGCAGTCCGGCAAGCAAAGATACGGTTGCTGACGGTAGCCTGGCTGAGAATGCGGCGGGCAAAGTCGAAACGACTGCGAAAACTAGCAGCAGCGACAGCGAGAACGGCGTTAATAGCCAGGTGAGCCCTCCCGTAGCGTCATCAATTCCAGACAAAATTGACCCGGCAGCCGCTAAAAAATAGCCAGAGCTTCCATTGCGGTCATTAAGCTAAGCAAGTGTAAAACGCAGGCAGCTCAGCAATTAGCGGCAACTTGCCGCCGGGATCTACCAGTAACTGCCCACCTAAGCCACTGAATATGGTGTCGGCCAGCGTTATTGGCGGTGGCACATTATCCAACAACGCCTCGGCCGCTATGCTAATGCGAAAAGTCGCCCCGACCGGTTCCAGGCAAAGCTGCAGGCCGCTACCCAACAGCGCGGCGTAATTGAGCATTTGATTAATCGCCAGCGGCAGTGGCCCGGCAACCGTAACACAGTGGCACTCGCCGTTAGGTAGTGACATCTGCACTCCGAATTGAGGGTTGTTGCGCAGCCAGTTTTCTACTGAGCGCTGAACCAGTTCAGACAAATCAATACTGATGGGTTCAGCCTCCTCTAATAGTTTCTGAGCACGTTGTTCCGCGCTAAGCACTTCCAACATTCCGTTCAGCTCCCGACTAGCCTGTCTGGCGCTTTGGAAGTAGCTACGCTGCGCGTCGGTGCAATCCACCTCCGCCAGCTCAAGCGAACTGGAAATAACCGCTAACGGCGTTTGCAGAGAACGCGATAGCTGCTGTTTTTGCTCACGCAGCACACGACCAGCAGCGTTGCGCTCTGCCACCAACCGCTCAGCCCCTTGACGCAACCGGCTTAAAGCATCACCCGTTAATGGCATACCAACAAGCTCCTCTGCCTGCGCTGCCTGCACTCTGCGCAAGCGCCAGATAAGCACCACCGCCATGAGCAAGCAACCCAGCAATGCCGCAATTGCAGAGACTAATGCCAGTGACAAAAGCCGCACCGTACCGGGCTGCAACAGCAATTGGCTGCCAGCTTGCCATTGTTCAGCCACTACTACTGCCGGAGGTTGACGGCTCCCAACACTATCCATCGCCAATGGCACAGCAGCGCTAACCAACCATAACCCGTCAACATTTCCAGGTTGCCAGCGGGCCGCTGGCTGGCCCTGTTGGGCAAGTTTAATGTGCTCCGCGGCAGCAGGCTGTTGCTCCGGCCAGCGGCCCTGTCGCCAACGCGACGGCGCTGCGATTTTTTTACCCCAGTGGCTTTGCTGCAGTTGCCGGTAACGCCGCTGCCACCACGGTGTTAAGGGCGTGGTTAACCATCGGTCCACCAAGCTCTGCCCGGGCGCTCGCTCTAGCCGCTCAAGACGATTATCTGACATCGCATGCGCCGCCATCGCGGCCTGCGGCTGGCCACCCACAGCCACAATCCGACCCAGTGAATCCAACAGCCATAGCCTCACAGGCAAGGAATCGAAAGTTTCAGCGATAGCATTGGGCAGCGGTGCTGGCTGGGTATTAGCCGAAAAGCCGGGTTTCAGTTCTAACGCAGTACTGCCAATACTCGTCAGTGGCGGCTGCTGGGTGGAATTATCCATATCAGCGACCGCGAACCCGATGCCGGCGCTGGCAATTCGTAACGGCATTCGCAGTTCAAAATTATAGCCGCCATCAGTTTCCCGCCACTCGGCGCGTAGCTCAGGGTCAACACTTTGCGGCACCCAGTTATTCGGATCATCGGCCATCCGCTGCGCCTCCACCCGACCCTCGGCCTGCGGCGCGAACAGATAACGGCGTTGCGCCCCGTTATCATCCAGCGTCACTAATTCAACATGATCGTTAAGGTCGATACGCAGGTAATTTTGTCGCCGGTAAAAGCGCTGATCATCGCGCACCATGAGCAGCAGATAGGCGTAATTGTCATCACGGGCAGCCAGCTGTCTTAACGACAACGACTGCGGCGACCAAGGCTGGTTTTCTGACACTGAACGTAACTCATTGCGGCCATACCAGCGGCTTTCATCAACCATCTCAGCCCAGTCACGAGCGTAGCCGTCAATGGTCATATCAGCCTGAATCCGCGGCAGCGGCTGAGCGTTTTTTAGTATTTGCTCACCGAGCGATTGTCGCTCCGTAAGCCAGCCCTGATTCTGACGCAACTGACTAGCCAGAACCTCAGCATAGGCCATTACTTTCTGCTCGCTAACACGCTGTTGGTTTTGCTCTAGCTGTGCAGCGGCAAGGAGTAGCACCAATGGCACGACAAGTAGCAATAACAACACCACCAATAACCGCGTATAGAGCCTCAACGCTCTTGCCCCACCGTAGCACTGCCGGGTAACCCAGCAGGCTCCACTAACAACGACTCGCTTAACTTGTCGCCCCCCCGTCAATTCGCGGGGTAATCACCATGTTCAGTTGATAGCCGTAATGCGGTATATGCACCAACTCGAGAACATCAGCGAACGTCTCAATAAATCGCAATTGCAGCGCCTGCATCAACGCCATTAACGACAGAGGATCAGCCGGATAACCGACTTGCTTGCTTAGAAACGCATAACTGCGGCGTTTTCCACTAGCTCTGAGCAAACAGGTAAGTACCGCATACTCTGATAACGTCAGCCGCGGGCGCTGGCCACCGATCCGCAGTGAGCCCGCATCATTCTGGCCATCAACATTATCGAAATTTTTTTGCCATGGCTGCTCAACACCGGGCTGCCGCCGACTGAAACGCACAGCCGCTTGCTGACAACGGGCCACAATGGTCAATAACGGCGCAACTTTGGGGAGCAGGTCGTCGACGGCCAGAGCGTGCAACCAGGAACCGGGCGTACCATCGGCCAGGATAATTAGCGAACTCGAAGGCCATTGTTTACGCAGACAAAGCAGTTGCTGTTGCAGTCGCTGCAAACGCGGTTCGTGATAGCCAACATAATCGTTAACTGCCACCAGCATCACCGCGGGCGGGTCAATTTCAAACAGTTCGCTGTCAGCAAGGACGGCACTGACACTATGGCTAGCGGTGACGCTGAAATTTGCGGCGACCAGCGCCGCGCCATAGTTCTGCTGCAATGCAGCTTCCGGCTCTACAACCAAGCAATGCCGCGCTGCGGGAAGCCGGGCTTCCTCTCGTATTTCGGCTTGCGGCGTTGCTATCAACTCGGCCACCGCCGCGGCTGTTTAGCCACTCGCCAAACGACGGGCTAACTCATCAGCTGGCAGGTAGCCGGGGAACTTACGACCATCTTCAGTAATGATGTATGGCGTACCACGCAAGCCAAGTTCACGGCCCAGCTCATAGTGCTTTGCAATAGGATTGTCGCAGCTCAGCTGAGCGAGCACCTGACCAGACTTGGCCTTGGTTAAGGCTTCTTGCCGGTCAGCAGAACACCATACCGTCTCTAGCTTCTTCGCCGATGGCGAACCCAGACCCGCACGGGGGTAAAACAGATAGCGAACGGCAATACCGGCTTTGTTGTAAGCAGCCATCTCGCGGTGAAGCTTGCGACAATACCCACAATCGATATCGGTAAACACGGTAACAGTGTGCTTAACCGGTGTATTCACCGGTGAAAACAGCACAGTTTCTTTATCGTCCAGTTGGGCAATAACCTCTTTCTCAAGCACCTGGCGCACCTGGTCAGTCAGGTTCGTGCGGGTTTCCATATCAAGAATGTCGCCCTGGAACATGTAACGACCGTCGGCGGTTACATATAGCACCGTTGTGCCCATACGCATTTCGTACAAACCATCGATGGGTGCAGGTCGAATATCACCGGCACCGGCTTCCGGGAACATTTCCTGCAGTTTGACGACTGCGGAATTGCTTATCGGATCGTCGACCACGTTCACCGCAACAGCGTCGCTCCTGTCAACATTAGCCTGCAGCGCCGCAGCCGCCTTAGTTTGCGCCTCATCCGTTATGGGGCCATTGGCATCCTGAGATTCAGCACAGGCAGTGCCTAGCATTAGCACTGCAGCGAGAGTGATGTGAGTTATACGGTTGATCATGATGGTTCCTGACAATAGTCGGCGAAGCACAAGGTTCAGCTGGGGCGCATGTCCTGAGCTTCACCGGCGGCAATTGTGCCTTGGGATTACCTAGACTTTACCGCAAGCGAAAGGTTCGAACCAAAGATTAGCGCTGAGCTAAAGGCAAATAGGGCTGCTGAAGGTAGCAACTTTGCGGCGCGCGGAAATTAGTGGCGCGCCGCACTTCCGAAGCAACTAGCCGCGCGGATGATGCTCGCGGTGTACTTCCTGCAACCGCTCGCGGGCCACGTGAGTGTAAATTTGAGTGGTCGACAGATCACTATGACCGAGCAACGTTTGCACCACTCGCAAGTCTGCGCCGTGATTAAGCAAGTGTGTAGCAAAAGCGTGTCGCAGAGTATGTGGTGACAAATTTTGCTCCACCTGCGCGCGACTGGCATAGCGTTTTATGATGTGCCAAAACGCCTGACGAGTCATGTGGTCACTCCGGCGAGTGGGGAACATGTACTCACTGCGACGCTCTTGCAAAATAATGCGACGGGCATTCTGCAAGTATTTTTCCAGCCATGTAACGGCTTCACGACCCAGCGGCACCAACCGCTCACGGTTACCTTTGCCGACAATACGTAACACGCCTTGTCGCAAATTCAAATGCTCCTGCCGCAAATCCACCAGTTCTGACACCCGTAAACCACTGGCATACAATACTTCCAACATGCAGCGGTCGCGCATGCCCAAGGGGTCGTCGGTATCCGGCGCGTCGAGCAGACGCTCAACTTCGTCCTCGGTCATGGTTTTAGGCAGCGACCGGCCTAACTTCGGCATTTGCACTTTTGCAGTCGGGTCTTCCGAAATACGCTGTTCGCGCACCATGTAACGGTAGAACCGCCGAGCGCTGGAAAGTTGCCTCGCCGATGAACGAGGCTGAACACCCTGCTCAACCCGCCAGGCGAGAAAATCCAGAATATCGGCACGGCTAACGTCCAGCAATAACTTGCCATTATCACTGCACCAAGTGCTTAACTTGCCTAAATCAGCGCGATAAGCCGCCAGCGTATTATCCGCCAGCCCTTCCTCCGCCCAAATAGTATTCAGGAAGTTATCTATTTCAGTGGCGGCTTGTGCCGCTATTTTTTTAGCTTCGGCTGTCATTTCTACTCCAACCGCAGAAACGCCGGCGTTGTTACCGACCGTATGTTGCTCTGTGGACCCTGTGCCGCCTATAAGCGCCAACCGATCCGCGACCTTGCTCTCGCGTTGCATTGCCATAATCGCTCTCCGTTATTGTATGCAGTTATGTCATCAGCCCAATAACAGTAGCGGATTTGTCATAGCGTATCATTTCCGACAAATCATTATGTTAAGTAGATTTCCGCTTATCGCAGCTCATCCAGCCGTTTCGACCGCTAACCCCCAGCTAACCAACCGTTCGTCGGAGTTGGTCTCGAAAAAACTGCAAAAATAACAGCAAAACTTAAGACATAATTTACCTAGTTAACTTTTAAGCATCTCGATTATGCGCGAAGCGTATTGTCGGGATATGCTTTCGGAATTGGTCAGGCAATCCCTTCAGTTGAGTGTTCCATGTAATAGCTCAACAGCTGCGCTAGCATTAATAGCCAAAATCAAAAATCATTCCGCAATGCTTCAGGGGTAAAAGCCATTACCAGTTCAACAAACCCTCCGAAAGGGTTATCGCCAAAAGCACGGTATGCGTACGATCTGAAGCAGTCAGGTTTTGAACACGACCCGGCGCAAGAGCAAGCTGTCGCCCTCCTCGACAACCTCTATAAGCGATTAGCAGCGCCACTGCGCCCAAGCCGCACCAAGAGTAAGCGATGGCCCTGGCAAAAGACGGAAACGAACCGTGCGGAAAAAGGGCTCTACATATGGGGTGGTGTAGGTCGGGGTAAAACCTATCTGGTCGATTGCTTCTTTGAAGCATTGCCCATTAAAGAAAAGCGGCGACGCCACTTTCACCGCTTTATGCAGGATGTGCACGACGAACTGCACGAACTGGGCAATATTCGTGACCCACTCCCTATTATTGCGGAACGAATTGCGGCGACGACCCGGGTCATTTGCTTTGACGAGTTTTTTGTCTCCGACATTACCGACGCCATGTTACTTGGCGGCTTATTCACCGAACTGTTCGATCGCGGTGTAACGCTGGTCGCGACATCGAACATTCCGCCTAACCTGCTCTATAAAGGTGGGCTGCAACGTGAACGCTTCATGCCAGCGATTGAGCAGATTGAAAAACACACCGAAGTCTTTGAGCTAGCGAGCGACTCCGACTATCGCCTGCGACTATTACAACAAGCAGAAATATTTCACACGCCACTCGACCAGTCGACTGACAACAGTTTGCGAAAGTATTTTGAGCAAATTAGCCCGGACGCTGGTGACAGCAACTCGGAATTGCTAATAAACCACCGCAAGCTGCGCACCGTACGCCTTGGGGATAGCATTGCCTGGTTCGACTTCGCCACGCTCTGCGACTCGCCGCGCAGCCATGACGACTACATTGAGCTTGCGAAAGTGTTCCACACCATTCTGCTCAGCGACATACCGGAAATGACCTGGGAGGACGAAAATGCAGCCCGGCGCTTTATTGGCGCTGTCGATGAATTTTATGACCGACGAGTAAAACTTATTTTATCGTCAGCCAAACCGCTGCTGGAGATGTACAGCGGCACACGATTAGAATTTGAGTTTCAGCGAACCTACAGTCGACTGCAAGAGATGCAGTCAACTGACTATCTCGGCGAGGCTCACCGGCCTTAAATTCCTCGTAGGACAACTATCAGTGGAGCTGCGTTAGACGGCGAAGCCATTCCCGCGACCAGAAAACGACGCACCTTTCCATCCAATCGACACAGCAAAGCAATCGTTCAGTGCAGTGCTCAAGTGTGTACCGAGCCCTGACTGAATGAGCTCAGCTAGTCGTCCAAACTCCACGTCACCGTAACGCCATCGCCGTACTCAGCAGGTACCAGGCCAAAGTCGCTTATATTCACTTCAACGTCGAGCGGAATAATAATTTTTGGACTACTAATTTCGGCGTTATGCACCGTTTCGTCGTAGCTCACGGAATTGACCGGCCCCAACTGCACACCGGCAGCACGCGCTAATACCTCGGCGTTCCGGCGGGCTTCCGCTACAGCTTTAACTAATACCCGCTGGCGCAGCGCTTCGGGGTCCTGCAGACCAAATTGCAATTCAACCTGCACGTCAGGTGCCGACTCGGCGAGCGAGTCCAAAACCAAATCAATCCAATTTTGTTTCAACGTACCTTGCAAGGTCATCACACAATAACCCCGGTGTTGGGTTCCTTGAACGGGTTCAACCGGCTTAATAGAAAATTCGCCGGTGCGCATTTTCCGGGTATCAACGAACCGCGCATTCAGCCCTGCCCGCACGGCTTTAGCCTTAGCGGCTAACAACATAATAGCGGCGGGATAGTCATCGGCCTGCACGGTAAGGCTGATATCCAGCCGCGCTAAATCCGGCTCAGCAGCCAACTTGGCGTAACCGTTTACACGCAATAAATGGTCAGATTTGTTAGCAGCCACGACGCGCTCCTCCGGAAGTGCTTATCCTTAATAGAGTGTGCATAACGGGCGGCGTCTTGCTGCCTATATGCAATGGCGGGCTTAGCGATACAAAACCAAGCAATGTCATTCTCAAGCGACTTGTCACAGTCATTCTTCCTTTGAGGTAATCCCTTACAAACAAGCAGCTACTGTAGCAAATTACCAGACCATGCTACCCGGGCAAATTTGAGCCAGTCTGGCCACCATCAAAAAACACGCCCGGCAATCATCAGAGCAACGCCAGCTGACTAGGGGTAAAATAATTATTCCTTACATAGAGCAAACGTCGCGCAACTCGCGACCTAAGCTACCGGAAGTACCTTGTCTAATAGCCAAATACCACCCGTACCGGGCGAAAAGCAGCGCAGCGCCGATAAACTGTCGCGCATCCCGGTAAAAATCCAGACCACCACTGAGATGCCGCGTAAGCCAAAATGGATCCGGGCGAAGCCGCCGGCATCACCTGAAGTGTCGCGATTAAAGAAAATATTGCGGGAAAACAAGCTACATACCGTCTGTGAAGAAGCCAGCTGCCCTAACCTTGGTGAGTGCTTCGGTAATGGCACGGCAACGTTCATGATAAT
>CAJQNE010000428.1 GCA_905479545.1 uncultured Gammaproteobacteria bacterium
TTTTCTCAAATTTTAGAATTAGACTTAACGGCGGTAGTGGCAACGCGAAAGTTTCCACTGCAGAAGCCTCTACCCGCTTGCGGCCAGAAGTGCCTGTCATATTTCGTATTGAGAATTTTCGGAACGACTGGGATCGGAGCAAATTCGCAATGAAAGCCGTCATGGCATCGGCCCTGCCTCTCGCGACGATAAATTCAGTTGACCCGTAACCGACTTCATCTTTAAAAAGGCGCGAGATTATCGCGGTTTTACCATTTTCCAAACATGGAGTGATACGCGCCATCACTACATCTCCATTTCTGAAACGAGACCCACCTGAAAAGACTCCTTCCTTCGGCTTGTCCGTACTAAAGCCACTAGTTGGAATTGCCGCCATGTCGAAGCACCGAGCGGCCGAACCAGAGCGCAGCTTTTCACTTGGATTAAAAACCATTAGGTCTTTGGCTATGCCAGATTCCCACCCCTCCGGAATATCCCGTTTCAGGTGTTCGTTCCACACCATTTTACCGCCGCTGGTTTTATAGGGCTGGCCATTAGCATCGGGAAAATCGAACTGCACAAACCAGTAGTCGTAGAGCATTTTGGCCATGGCCTCCAGCTCGGCGTTAATGCGGCTATTGAGTTCGATTTTTTTGTCGAGAATAGTAAGAGCAAAGGCAATTTTTCGTTGACGATCGACACTTGATGGCAACCTGACAGCGAATTGCTTAATGTCGAGTGAATTTAGGTTCTTTCTTACGCCGGAGGACTGGTTACGAAGATTTTCGTACTGTGTCACGAGATAGTAATACAGATACTCCACATCGGCCTCGTTCGGATTGAGGACAATATTGCAACAAGCTTGATTTGTTGCCATAGGTTTTTTAAGTATGGAGACACTTCCCCTCGTTTTTCCTTCACCGTACATTGCAATTGATAAAGTATTGACGGGGTTAATTTTCAAGCTTGTCTGAGCAAGTGCTTTCTCAGAGATGAATTCATTCGTATCTAGAACGTATTTCGTTCCCAGTTGTTCGGTTTTTAACCAAGGTACTGTTCCATCAGACCAGTAATCTTTATTAGACCTCAGCGGCGTGAGACCGCTGGTTACGGACAGGCTAATTTGCTTGATCGACTTAACCAGCAAAGGAAAGGCCCTCTAAAGACTTAGATATTTTTTCTTCTAAAGTTGATGAATCCTCAAACATTTTTTTGAGCTCGTCCTGATGAGATTGCATTCTGGTGCGAAACTCCTCCAGCGATATATCCACATACTCAATCTTCACCTCAAAATACTGCCCTGCGCTAAGCGAGTAGTTTTTTTCGGCAATATCGTCGTAATTCACTACCACCGAGAAATCGTCGACGGTTTCTTTGGCGTTAAAGGTGCTAATAATCTGTTGTTCTTCATCGCCACTGAGCAGCGTTTTCTGGTTTTTGCCGTCTTTTACTTTGGTGCCGAGTTTGGAGGCGTCAATCAGTACCACGTCGCCTTTATTGGCTTTATCAATAAATACAATGGATACATTGGTGCCGGTGGTGGCGAAAATATTGCTGGGCATAGAAACCACACCGGCGAGCATTTTTTCATCCACCAGTTTCTGGCGGATTTTTTTATCAATGCCGGATTGCGCGGTAATAAAGCCGGTGGGCACCACCACCGCTGCTTTACCGCCGGGTTTGAGCGATTGAATAATGTGCTGCAGGAATAGCAGGTAAATCGCCATCCCTGCTTTTTTCTTGGGCGGTACGGTTGGTACACCAGCAAAAAAACGGCCACGGTGATTATCGCTATCTAAATCATCACGAAAATCTGAGAAGTCCATTTTGAACGGCGGGTTGGAAACAATGTAGTCAAACTGTTTTAGCCCGCCGGCTTTTTCTTTGTGCGCCGGGTGCAGAATGGTATTGCCCTGCACAATATGCGGGATGCTGTGCACCAGTTTGTTCAGCACCAGGTTCAGCCGCAGCAGGCTGGAAGATTTCTGCGATATATCCTGCGACCAAATACTGCAGTTCTGCTCGCCAATGGCGTGCGCCAGTGACATTAGCAATGTGCCGGAACCGGCTGAGGGGTCATAACAGCTGGCATTTTTCACGCTGCCGCGTTGCTTTTCGGGCACCAGAATTTCGGCCATTACCGTGGCGACGGCGTGCGGGGTGTAGTACTCGGCGTATTTGCCGCCGTTGTCTTTGTTGTAGTCTTTAATCAGGTATTCAAACAGCGTGGCGTAAAAGTCGTACTTTTGTTCGAACAGCCGTTCAAAGCTAAAGGCGACGAGTTTGTTGATTACTGCTTTGCAAAACGCATCGCGATCAGACTCGTCGGTAATAAATTCACTCACCCGGTTGAATAAAGGCACTTTGCCGCCTGTTCGCGTTTTTACCGCGAAAATCTCGTTATTGCTAGTTGCGATAGCCATGAGCGTATTGTCAAAGAGCTTGGCGAAATTATCTTTATTCTGACTGTCAAACAGGCTGCTGATTAGCTGTTCCGGCTGCAGGTTAGGCACATCAGCGCCGAGCATCAATTCCAGCATTTGCCGCTCCGCCGCAGGCATTGCCTGCCACTGGGCTTCCCAGCTTTCGGCGGCCGCCAGCTTGGGCTCGGCTTGTTTTAGCTCATAGGCGAATTTGTCGCAGAGCAGCTTGTACAGAAACAGCTGCACAATAATTTTGTATTCGTTGCCGTCGTTACCCAGGCCGTAGCTGGCGCATACGGCTTTAAGTTCATCAATGAGGTTGCGGGTTTGTTGCTGGAAGTTGCTGGCATTCATTCGCGAGTTCGTATTGGTTGGGTTTCAGGCGGCGGGCCGCAAGCGGGCTAATATTTGTTGCGCTTGCTGTAGCTTAGTACATGGGTTGTTGGTGCTCCTGAATGTACTCGCTTACCAGCAGCTGATTAATATTGATAAACGTTTCGGGTTTGGGTGGCGGGTTGCTGGCAGTGTTGGCCGCCTGAAATTCGCGCACTACCGTTGGCATTAGCGATTTGCTGAAATACTGCTCGTTGCCCAGCAGCTGGCCGTTGCCGAGTACGCTGCCGTCTGCGGTTTTTTTAATGGCCAGCAGTGCCTGGTGCAGTTGCGCCTTGCTAGCGATTTTGCCCGATTCCATTAGTCGCTTATGTACCCGCATAAATTTGGCGTCGCCATTGTACTTATGTTGCAGGTTGCGGTTCTCGCGATTAAGTTTGCTGGCGGCTTTTTGAATGGCGTTGAGCTTTTCGATATTAGCCTGCATTTCGGCCTGGCTGATTTCGCTGAGTTTTTTCGACTTGAACAAGCGCTCCAGTTCTTCACGGAGTTTTATATATTCCGGGTCTTGCGGGTCGTCGCTGTCGCCCAGCTCCCGGCGGGTTCGGCGCAGGCTATCTTTCAGTTCATCGGCGAGCTTTAGCTCGTTCTCACCAATTTTTACGAACTGGAACAGCACCTCTTCCATTGCCTGGTTCAGCAGGCCACTGCTGTCGTGCGCTTGTTCCATTTGCCGCTTGAGGTTTACCGCCGCCAAGGCGTTTTGTGCTTCGGTGTGCAGGCGGGCCAACTGAGCAAAATCCAGTAGTTCACGTAGCTCAGGTTGATTGGTAAGCCTTATAAGATTGTGTAAATCGCGGCTGTCGCTCAGGGCTTTTACTATGGTTAGTAGTGTTTTGCGGTCTTCAATATCGCCTATTTGCTGCGAAAAATGCTCGGCATCGCTTAGGTCGTAGTCAAACAGCACCTCTTTAATACGATCTATTTCGTTTTCGATTTCTTCCGGGCTGATAAACAGCTGGTCGTAGTGCTCAAGCTCGTCGCCGAGCTCGGCGGTGAGTTCGTCGTAATAGGCTTTATTGGTTTTGTCGAATTCGCTTTCAATGTCGGCAAAGTCCACCACATAGCCGAAGCGGAATTTCTCAAAGCGGCGGTTTACGCGGGTAAGGGCCTGCAGTAGGTTATGGTCTTTTACGATGCGGCCAAGGTAGAGCTTTTTCAGGCGCGGTGCATCGAAGCCGGTAAGCAGCATGTTGTAGACAAATAACAGATCGACCGTGCCCTGCTTTTTAAAATCGTCCACCCAGCC
>CAJQNE010000429.1 GCA_905479545.1 uncultured Gammaproteobacteria bacterium
CCCGCCCTGTGCGACCATTACCATCGGTGAAAGGGTGAATAGCTTCAAATTGGTAGTGGGCTGCGGCCATTTTTATCAGCGGGTCGGTGTCGTCCTGCTGGTGCATGTAATTTTCCCAGTTAGTCAGCAGCCCGCGAATAACCTCCTCGCCCACCGGTGGGGTGTAAACCACTTCGCCGGACGCCTGGTTGCTTAGCGCCGTACCGGGCACTTTGCGTATCTCCATTTGTACAGATTTGATAACCGTGCAAATTTCGATGGCGGCATTGGTACTTAGAGGGCGATTTTGCAGCTGCTGGTAGCCTTCGTTTAACGCGGTGCGGTAACGCAATGCTTCTTTGGTAGCCGCATCAGCTTGACTACTTTCTGCCGCGAACTGAAATAACTTGTCTGTTGTAGTGACAATATTTTCGATTTCCGAGCTGGCTTTTGCTTCAAGCAGTGGCAATAAGTTGATTAGCAGGCCTTGATTAGGCAATAACTCACCCGCCTGCTTCAATGCAGCTAACGCAGCGCGTGCCGGAATACATGCCTTCAGCACCTCGACACTGTCAGTGATTTCACTGGGTGGCGGCAGTAGCGGCAATTTGTCGTAAGGCTTAGCCGGACTCCAAGTCATGTTTAATTTTTCCGATTTATTCGACATGACAAAAGGATATGTCGATACCATCGACATGACAAGCGCTTATATCGAATTTTTAGAATTTTATCGACATGAAGTGGTACAGGTCGGCATTACGAAGTATGCCGACAAGCCGGTGGGCCGTAGCAAGCATTGTCGGCATGCAAGCGATGCCGACCTACGGAGACAGCTGCCGTCGCGAGCGGAGCCCGGCAATCTCGCCGCTTTTTGAGCTTAGGGATTGCCGCGTCGCTGTGCTCCTCGCAATGAAAGCATCATAGTTAGCTTCAGGCCGTTTGCAGTGCTGTAGGTCGGCATCACGAAGTATGCCGACAAGATGGTGGGCCATGGCGAGCATTGTCGGCATGCAAGCGATGCCGACCTACAGGGCCAGTTGTCTTTGCGAGCGGAGCGCAGCAATCTCGCTACCTCTGGGCTTAGAGATTGCCGCGTCGCTGCGCTCCTCGCAAAGACAGACACACCGGAGACTGCCGATGACTAATACTTCAAGGCGACTCGAAGTGACGCTTACTTGACCTTCGGCAGCGGTAGAGCCGTTTTATTCACTACCTTCCTCAATACAAAACTACTCTGCACGCCGCTTACGCCCTCAATCGGTGTGAGCGTGCCGAGTAAAAAGCGTTCGTAGTCCTGCATATCGCGGACGACTACTTTGAGCATATAGTCGGCGGCCTGGCCGGTGATGAGGTAACACTCCAGCACTTCCGGCAGCTTGGCGATGGCGGCTTCGAATACTTTGAAGCGTTCCGGCGTGTGCTTATCCATAGCGACATGAATTACGGCAGTTAGGCCGAGGCCGAGTAGTTCCTGATTGAGCAACGTCACTCGCTGGTCAATTACGCCGCCCTGTTCGAGGGCTTTTACCCGGCGCGCGCAGGGCGTCGGCGACAGGCCAATATGTTCGGCCAACTCCAGATTGGAGGTATTCGCGTTACGTTGTAGTTGGTCAAGAATGGCGATATCGTAGCGATCAAATTGCATAACTATCTACTAATTAATATTTATATAGTGAATATCACTATATTAACAAGATTAAACAGCATAGTTTGGTGATTAAAACCAGCTAATGATTGCTAGAGTACGCGCCCACTCTACTAACGCTGAACCACCATGAGCTTCGATCACCGCAAATACCCTGAATATCACCCGATTAGCTTGCCCGACCGTACCTGGCCGGACCAGCGTCTGACGCAAGCGCCGCGCTGGTGCAGTGTCGATTTGCGGGATGGTAATCAGGCGCTGATCGACCCGATGACGCCTGCTGAGAAGCAGTTGATGTTCGAGCGTTTGCTCACTTGTGGCTTTAAAGAAATTGAAGTCGGCTTCCCTGCTGCCTCGCAGCCGGATTTTGATTTTGTTCGGCAGTTGATTGAGCAAAACCACATTCCCGACGACGTGACGATTCAGGTACTCACCCAGTCGCGACCAGCACTTATTGCTCGCAGTTTTGAGTCGCTCCGTGGCACGAAAAAAGCGATTATGCATTTCTATAACTCCACCAGCACGGTGCAGCGCGAGCTGGTTTTTGCCTTGGATAAAGAGGGCATTAAAAAGATTGCGACGGATGGCGCTCGCTACGTAAAAGAGTGTGCCGAGAAGCAGCCGGAAACCGATTGGACCTTCCAGTACTCGCCCGAAAGCTTCACCGGTACTGAGCCGGAATATGCAGTGGAGGTGTGCAATGCAGTTATTGATGTGTTGCAGCCGACACCGGCAAAACCCTGCATTATTAACTTGCCTGCTACCGTCGAGATGAACACCCCCAATGTGTACGCCGACCAGATTGAGTATTTTTGTCGCCATGTGAATCATCGCGACAGCGTGATCGTTAGCTTGCACACCCATAACGACCGTGGCTGTGGCGTGGCTGCCAGTGAATTGGGTGTAATGGCCGGAGCCGACAGGGTAGAAGGTACCCTGCTCGGCAATGGCGAGCGCACCGGTAATATGGACATCGTTACCATGGCGATGAATCTTTACAGCCGTGGCGTCGACCCAAAGCTGAATTTCGAAGACATGGCCGGCGTTGTTGATACTGTTGAGCGTTGCACCAAGTTAGCGGTACACCCACGCCACGCCTATGTGGGCGAATTGGTTTACACCGCGTTTTCCGGTTCGCATCAGGACGCCATTAATAAATGCCTCAAACGCCGCGACGGTGA
>CAJQNE010000430.1 GCA_905479545.1 uncultured Gammaproteobacteria bacterium
GTTGGGGCAGTTGCAGCAGTAAGGGCAACATTTCACTTAACTGGCGACTGGTGCAAATGCCCGTTTTCGTCAGTGACTACGTCATGATTCACGAGCTGTGCCACACGGTGCATATGAATCACAGTGCCGCGTTTTGGCAACTGGTACAGCAGCACTTCCCAGACACTGACAACGCCCGGCAATGGCTAAAAACCAACGGCTCACAATTGCCGGATTGAACCGATAGATAGCACCTATGAAGCTCATCGGTAGCAGCGATTTTTCCGCCTTGCGCAGATTTGCTAATGTGAACACCCTCCTCCCACGATTACGTTAAGGATTAAAAATGAGCACGATCGATATCGGTATATCCGCCAGCGACCGCGAAGAAATCGCCGAGGGCTTAAAGCGCCTGCTGGCAGATTCCTACACGCTTTACCTACAAACCCATAACTTCCACTGGAACGTAACCGGCCCGCGTTTTCGTGATTTGCACTTAATGTTCGAAGAGCATTACACCGAACTCGCAATCGCTGTAGACGACATCGCTGAGCGCATACGGTCTATTGGCTTTGCCGCACCGGGTACCTACAAGGCATTCGCCAAACTCAGCTCAATCGCTGAAGTTGAAACCATTCCCGACGCTGAGGAAATGGTCGAAATTTTGACCAACAGCCATCAGCAAGTGGTTAAAACCTGCCGCGCCGCTTTAGCGACTGCACAAGATGCAGACGATGAGTCGTCGGCCGCGCTGATATCAGACCGCATGCGGATACATGAGAAAACTGCCTGGATGTTGCGAGCGCTGCAAAACTAGCTTCAACGTACAAAAGCCAAATGCCCGAATCAGAGCCCGCGAAAGCGGGCTCTTTTTGATCGAGGTTAAGTCGCCGACACCGGGCAGACAGAAGCTTTTGAGTTACCGACAGACGTTAGCGGCGATAGACCCACACGCGGTCACGGCCGTAACGAACGACGAACCGCTGAAACGTGGGATCGTAGTAGCCGATCACGCCAGACCGCTTGCCCTCAGACGCTAAGGAATCGCCAGCTGTATCTAAAACGGTCCAGCGCCGAGTAGCGGGGTCGAACTCTGCTAACGGCGCTTTGTCGTTACGTGGGTTTGCCAACAAAAACACCTCTGCCGCTTCATCGTAAACCAATACGGAACGGGCATCGTGGCCGAAAATCCGCTCATCTGCTGACAGGCTTTGCCAATAATTTTTCTCCAGGTCGTAAACAAAACTATCATTGTTCCGCACGGCAAAAACCAGCTGATGCTTGGCGCTATAAGCCAGCTGTGCCTCAGCCCGAGGTGAAACTTTACTTTTGTGAGTTAAGTCTCGAATTGATTCCCCGCCGTTCGGCTTCAGCTCCTGCCAACTATTAAGTTTGGCATTGTATAAATACATGCCAAATTCGTTCGGCGTTACATTGGCGGCGGCAGCATAATAAAGCGTTTTCTGCTTATCGGGCATGTAAACCATGCTGCTTCCCATCCCTCGCAAATCCGGACCACCAGCACTAGTAGTAATTGGCTGGCCATACTGCTGGGTCTCAGGGTCAAAGCTCCACATAGTGCTTAAACCCGGGCTCAGCATACTTTCCACCTTAGCCAACGACTGACCGGTAAGAAGCGCGTGTACCTTAGCAGCGGGTAGCCAGCTCGCGCCTACCGCCCAAAACAGCTTGCCAACCGAGTCATCAAAAACCACCCCATCCCAGGTATGGAAGGGCAGCAGCGGCCCACCAAAGCGTGTCGATATCCGACCGTCTTTAAGCCGGACATTGGTTTCCCACCATTGCTGCGCCGTGTCTATCACTTGCTGTTGCTTTGGCGACAGACCATTAGCCGCTATTGCCTTCTCATTCCAGATAATGTGATGAAGCACGTCGTTCAGCAGAGCGTGGCTACCACCGTCTGAAGGAAATAACTGCTGCCAGGTGTTACTCGCTAAATGGTACTCCCACACATCATTGCGGCGATGCTTGTTGTGTCCGGCACCTAAATACAGGGCCGTCTGCCGCTTCGGCACGTACACCATGCGATTAGAGTAATCCCGTGGCGGTGGGCCTTTACTTAAGTCACTATCCAGAGCAACAACTGCAGGGCTGGGCAACAGCATGCCGGTATTAGGCGGCATAGCACGGATTTTTTCAGCCAGTGAAGCCACCTTGGCAACAGGCTTATGGTTCGCAGAACTATCGGACTGAGCTGCTGTGGTAATGCCCGACCAACCAGACGTAACCAGCGGTTGCTCCGCAATTGACGATGACAGCTCCCCAGACCGGCCATTGCTGATGTCGCCCGCCATTTTGTCTTCACCGCAGGCAGTCAAAGTTAGCGTGCTCAGGCCTAAAAATAACGTAAATTTTCTAAGCGAGCGACGGTACGGTCTGTTCATTATTAACTTCATTCAGGCTCTATTTCGGATAACCGGTAATGCTGCGAATTTCAGTGTAAAGGCCCTGCAACTGTGGATAGAGTTTGCGGTATACACGTTGGTAGAGCTGTTCGTAAATATCGCGGGCATCGGCCTGCGGTTCGAATCTTTTACCCGGCCTACACATCGCCGCGGCGGCGACTTGGTAATCAACGTGCAAACCAAGACCAACAGCAATGTTCATCGCCGCCCCCAAACCCGAAGTTTCATAGGTATGAGGTCGGACAGCTGGCAGGTTAAAAATATCCGCCGTTAGCTGCATCGCCACGTCACTTTGCGAACCACCGCCGGAAACCCGCAACTCCCGCACCTTGCGCTTAGAGGCCTTTTCAGTGCGTTCACGCCCCTCTCGTAAAGCGTAAGCCAAGCCTTCGAGTATTGCCCGGTAAACATGGCCGCGGGTGTGCACATCGCCGAAACCAATGATGGCCCCTTTCGCTTCCGGCCCGGGCTCCCGGGTTCCGGGCGACCAATAAGGCTGCAACATCAGGCCCATTGAGCCAGCCGGAATATCCTTCACCAGCTCATCAAAAAGTGATTCTGGCGCTACACCCTGCTCCTCTGCCAATTGCCGCTCCCGCAAGCCGAATTGCTGCTTAAACCAGCTGACCATCCAATAACCACGGTAGATCATTATTTCGCTGTAGAAAAAACCCGGCACTGCAGCCGGATAAGCAGGCATTAGTTTTATCGGCTCAAAGTAGCGCTTGCTCATCGTATTGTAAGTCGCCGTGGTGCCGTAGCTCAGGCAGCCGATGCCCTTTTCCAGTCCACCAGCGGCTAAAATCTCACAGGCTTTATCGGCCGCGGCGGCTACTACGGCCAGCCCGATAGGCAAACCGGTTTGCTTCGACGCTTGAGCGGTAACTTCACCGATAACATCGCCAGGTGGAACTAAAGTTGGCATTTGCCCGGGCAGCAATCGCAGCGCCTGCCACTTCCAATCCAGTTTTCCAGCCCAGCGGAGGCGCTTGTAATCAAACGGAATGTAACCGACTTGCGAGCCGCTTGAATCACGGTATAGGCCGGTTAACTGGTACGTTAAGTAACCCGAGAGCTGTAGGTATTTATAAGTCTTAGCAAGCAATTCTGGCTGCTTTTCAGCAATCCAGTTAATCTTCGCTTGCCGCTGAAACGTTGCTATCAGGTCTGTAGCACCGGCCAACTTAAAGGCTGCCCGCCAAGGGCGCGACAGTGCCGGTGGGTCTTCAGCCAGCCGCTGGTCCAACCAGGTAATCGCCGGCCGAAGCGGCTCGCCTTGCTCGTCGACGTTTACCATCGTGCCGCGTTGACTGGTAACCGCCATACCGGCAATTCGCTGCGGATCAATGCCCTGCTTCCAGAGTTGCTGGCAGGCATCACAGAGCGTCTGCCAATACAGCGAAGCGTGTTGCTCAGCCCAGCCTGGCTGAGTAGAAAAATAAGGCTCTATTTCAATTTGAGCCTTCGCCTGCACATTACCCTGCAAATCAAACACCAAGGCACGCAGCGACTGGGTGCCGTTGTCGATAGCTAGCAGCAGGTCTTTCATCGCGGGTCCGTCATCAGTAGGCGACACAGCAAAAAAATGAGCCGCTATTGTAGCGGCTCATTCGGTTCGGCTAATAGTGGCGGCCAAAAACATCGGCGCTGCGGACCCGGCTAATCACCCGCTAACTGGTTTTGCAATTGGGCGAACTTAGAGTTCGGCGGTGCATAACGACGCAAGTAAGTTGTCACACCGGCGGTTACTGCCGACGCAATTGCATCCTGATGCTTACGTGAGCGCAGCCGGGTTTCGTCACCGGGGTTTGAGATGAATGCGGTCTCGACCAAAATTGACGGAATATCCGGCGAGCGCAGCACCATAAAGCCAGCTTGCTCTACATTGCTCTTATGCAATTTGCCGAGCTTGCCCATTTTACGCAGCACTGAATCGGCCAGAATCAAACTACTGTCGAGCGTGGCCGACTGCTGCAAATCGAGCAGCAACGACGCCAAGGTGTTGTCAGTGCCTTTAAGCGATACACCGCCGAGCAAGTCCGAAGCATTCTGCCGCTTGGCCAACCAACGGGCCGCCTCTGAAGTCGACGCCCGATCTGAAACCGCATAAACCGAGGCACCGTGTACTTTCGAGCTACGGAAAGCATCCGCGTGCACAGAAACAAAAATATCGGCACCGGCGCTACGGGCTTTCGCCATTCGCTCACGCAGGCCAACGTAGTAGTCACCATCACGGGTTAGCACGCCTCGCAAACCGGGCACACTGTTAACTTGCCGCTGAATGCGTTGGGAAATTCGTAGAGTAATGTCTTTTTCCCGGGTACCACGCTTGCCAAGCGCGCCGGAATCATCACCGCCATGCCCTGCATCAATCGCGACGACCAAATCACGGCCCTGCTCGGCTTGAGGTGCGCGTCGTAAATTCCGGTTATCGACAACCTCGTCTTGCGCCTTGCGGTAATGCGAAGCCACCTGTCCGGAATTATGATCTACCTGCACGACCAGTCGGTGTCCGTAGTTACCGGTGGGTTGCAGCAGCGCCACGTTAGAACGTGCGCTGTATTTTAGATCGACCACAATGCGGGTCGCACCATTAGGACGTTTACCCGTACGCACACGCCGTACCACCTTAGAGGCGGTCATATCAGGCATTGAGGTTTTAGCGTCGCTGGCCGGCAAGTCAATAACCAGCCGATCCGGTGCAGGCAAGCTGAAGGCGTTATGCCCGACAGACTCGCTCAGCTCAAAAATCATTTGAGTGTGCTCGGGGGCGACATAGCTGCGGGCATTAATAATATCCGCGGCAAAAGAGACTGCTGGTGAGGCAAGGCAAATCGCAGCAATAGCCGCTAACACTGAGCCGCGCTGAAAAGCGGACGTTTTTCCCCCGAAAAACCGGTTGTCAGTGCTCTTGAGTGAGCGTTGAAGTACTTTCATTACTGTATTCGGATAAGACTTGCCACACCAGCAAGTCTAGGAGGCTAAACCCTTGCTCGATCAATCACAAGTGCAAATTAACTTGTAATTACAACAACATAGCGAAACTAGCTCAGGCAAACTCTCTGAACGGCGGCCGACAGGCGACCAATGGACGCTACATGTAGTGAGCAATAGTGGCCGACTCCGCCACATTTTGTAGCCAGCGCCCCCCTGCGGCACTAACCGCATTGATTCGCAATTGCCGCCCCGGCAACTGCCCCCGATCATCAAACACTAGTATTAATGCGGGCTTCGGCAACCAGCCTGCGCCGTTGTCAGGCCACTCAACAATGGCCAACGTACCGGCAGAGTCCAGTTCACGAACACCGATATACTCAAGTTCTTCCGGGTCACCGAGCCGATACAAATCCAAATGCATAATTTGCCAGCCGCCCGCTTCATAAGGCTCACAAAGCGTATAGGTAGGGCTGCGAACCGCGCCGGTTACGCCTAAAGCCCGCAAAAACGCGCGCGTGAGCGCGGTTTTACCCATGCCAAGGTCACCCCGTAACTCAATTAACAATCCGGAGTCTGCAGGGGGCAACGACTTTGCTAAGGCAGCGCCCACCACATCCGTGTCTTCGGCGGTAGGTAGCGTGAGCAGTAATGCTTGTACTAGTGCGTGATTCAGTTCTGATCCTGAATCTGACTTTGTTAGCTCTGACATCAATTAAGTACCGGCGCTAAGTATTCAATGACATCACGGGCCAGTAAGCCACGCTCGCCCCGCTGCTCGGCAGCTAAGTCGGCCGCTAACGCATGCGCGGCCACTCCGACATTAACCGCACAATCAATATCTTGTGCCAGTAATCCGGCAATGATGCCCGTCAGAACATCGCCCATTCCGCCCGTCGCCATACCGGGGTTACCGAACGGGCAAAGCTGTGGTAGTTCACCAGGCGTTCCAACCAGAGTGCCATTGCCCTTCAGCACAATCGTCGCATTATATTTTTCGACAAGCTTATGCAGCGCTGCAGGTCTGTCGCGCTGAACTTCGGCAATGGCAACCCCTAACAACTTAGCAGCCTCGCCGGGGTGCGGAGTGAGCACCCAGTTTTCGGATAGTTGCTGCGGGTTATCAGCAAGTATATTCAGCGCATCTGCATCGGCTACCACCGGGCGGCCAGCGGCTCGCTCCAGCACCTCGTACCACAACTTTTTGCTCCAACTGCTGGTTCCCAGGCCGGGTCCAACAGCTATTACCGTCGCTTCAGCCAGTTTCTGACTCAACATGGTTTCAGCCGCTGGCATAGCCTCCGGGCTGGCGACCTGCACCGGCGCAATATGTTCGTCACGGGTAACCAGCGAAACCTTACCCGAACCGCTGCGCAATGCGGCTTCAACCGTCAATCGTGTCGCGCCACCCATCCCGTGGTCGCCACCTACAACCAACACGTGGCCGTGGCTGCCTTTATGCGAAGTGGGCGAACGCGATGGCAACTTAGGCGCTGACATACGCAGCGCCTCTGGCTGCAAACCGTTGGCAACTTCGGTTGGAATATCCAAACCCGCAAACCATAGCTCGCCGACTACCGCCGGTGCATCAGCGGTATGCAGGCCAATTTTATCTGCTATGAAAGTGATGGTTGCGTCCGCTCTTACCGCACCCAAATCGACACCGGTGTCGGCTGCCAGGCCCGAGGGAATATCGAGTGCCAGCACGGGCAAGCCAGAACGGTTCAATCGCGCAATGGCAGCGGCAAACTCGCCATCAACCTGGCGGCTCAGGCCGGTGCCAATCAGCCCATCAACCGCGACATCAAACCGATCACCATATTCAGCGTGCGCCGCGCCCCACGGCTTGGCCTCGCCGCCCGCAGCTGCAAAATCGTCAAAAGCACGTCGCGCATCACCACTCAAATTTGTCGGTTCAACCAACGCCCGAGCCTCCACCAGCAAACCCGCATCTACGGCGAATCGCGCCAGCACATAGCCATCGCCGGCGTTATTGCCCGCCCCACAGAGCACCAGCACCCGCCGAGCCTGAGGCCAGCGCTTCAGTAACAGCGCAAACGCTGCGGCGCTGGCACGCTGCATTAATACGTACCCATCGGTTCCGGCGGCAATCGCACGCCGGTCTATTTCACGGCAGGCTGCCGCGTCGAATAGTGATGCAGGCAGCTCGCGACTGAATGGCGTTCCGAACTTATCAATCGGTTCTATCGCACTCATAGCCTGCCTCTGTTCGCCGGGTAACTGTAAACTGTCGGGCTTGTCTGATTCATCACGCCATTATTCGCGCTCCCCGCCTCGCCAACAACAGCCCACAGTGACCCATTTATTATTGCCGTGACTACCGACCTCACCAAGCTGCCGCTGGAAACCTGGGCTCAACAGCTCGGCTTTGACGCGCTTGGCATTACACACCGGCGGCTAAGCGACGATGAAACCCATCTGAACCAATGGTTGGCCGACGGCATGCACGGCGAAATGCAGTGGATGGCAAGCCACGGCAGCAAGCGCTCGCGGCCTGAAGAACTCGTGCCCGGCACGGTCACTGTATTGAGCGTGCGAATGAATTACCTGGTGCCGGGCGAAGACCCCGAAACTGTACTCAATGACAATTCGCTAGGTTACATCTCTCGCTACGCACTGGGCCGCGATTATCACAAGGTAATGCGCCCCCGGCTGCAAAAGCTGGCCGATAAAATCAGCGCTGAAATCGGCCCGTTTGGCTATCGTGCCTTCGTTGATAGCGCGCCGGTGTTGGAAAAGGCCTTGGCCCGCAATGCCGGGCTTGGCTGGATCGGCAAGCACACTAATCTTATTAACAAAGACCAGGGATCGTTCTTTTTCCTCGGCGAATTATTAACCGATCTGCCGCTGCCGGCTGATCTGCCCGAGCCCACGCCACCAAGCTGCGGCAGCTGCACCGACTGCATACCCGCCTGCCCCACCGGCGCGATAATCGCACCCTATAAAGTTGATGCCCGTCGCTGCATTTCGTACCTCACCATTGAGCTGCGCGGCAGCATTCCATTAGAAATGCGCCCGCTTATAGGCAATCGAATTTATGGCTGCGACGATTGCCAGCTAGTTTGCCCCTGGAATAAATTCGCCCGGTTAAGCGACGACGGCGACTACCGCGTACGCCACGCACTGGATGCTCAACCACTTACCGAGCTGTTTGCCTGGGACGAGCAAACCTTTCTCGACAACACCGCCGGAATGGCAATACGCCGCATTGGCTACGAATGCTGGTTGCGTAATATTGCTGTGGCGCTAGGCAATGCCGATGCTAACCCCGGCGTAATAACCGCCCTAAAACAGCGTGAGCAGCACGAATCCGCGTTGGTGCGTGAACATGTAAGCTGGGCGTTACAGCAACTCCGTGAAAACTCTGCGGCCGCTGGCCGGTCTTAAGAGAGTGTTGTTAAAGTCGGCTTTTACTACACACCCGTTCAGGCTGAGCTTGTCGAAGCCCCGTAGCGAGCCCTTCGACAAGCTCAGGGTGAACGGTGTAACGGTTTACAAAGATTTTTTCGACATCCTCTTTACCCGCACAGCCAACTAAACAAACCAACTCGTAACCATATAAAACGATGACCCGACTACTACTTACCAGCCTGCTCGTCTTCACCAGCTTATTTGCCGTTGCCCAGCCGGTTGAGCGCGAACACATGCGCGCCTCGCTGTTGCTGGAAAAAACCGCGCTGGCCGCCGGTAGCACCACGCTTGCTGGCCTTTATCTGGAACCTGAAGATCACTGGCATAGCTATTGGCGCAACCCCGGCGATTCCGGACTGCGCACTACCCTCGAGTGGCAACTCCCCGCCGGCGTAACAGCCGGTGATATTCAATGGCCACAACCCGACGCCTACGCGATAGAAACGCTGGTTAACTACGGCTATGGCAAACCCGCCTTATTAACCGCGCCTATTACCGTCGCGAAAAATTATCGCAGCGACCGGGTGAAAGGCTCGGTATTGGCTAAGTGGCTGGTTTGTTACGACATCTGCATTCCGCAGCAAGCAACATTCAATTTTGACTGGCCGGTTGGCAATGGTCAGGCCACCGATTCTCAGGCGCTATTCGCAACCAGCAAACAGTCTCAGCCACAAACGCTGAACATGCTGGCCAGCTATACGGTGGCCGACAAGTTGTTAATGTTCCGCATCAGCCCACTGCCAACAAAGCTCAAAAGACAGCTCAGCCAACCTTTAAAAAAGTCGACCAACAACGGCGAGCGGGTTCGCTTTTTTATTGACCAGCGCGATACCGTTGACCACGCCGCACCGCAGTATTTTATGTTGGTGGGCGACCAGCTTCATTGGGAAGTTCAGGCTAACGCGTTTTTTGAAGCCCCGGAAAAACTGCCCGCATTGAGCGGTATTTTGTCGGTTACCGCTGATAGCGGCGAGAGGCAGAGCTTTCAGCTCAATATCGCCCCTGTGCCCTTAGCAGGCTGGCCGCAGAAAGTCGCCGCTGACACGCCGCTGATTGCCGCCGGTGCCGCTGATTTATGGGCGCAACAAAATGGTAAGGCAGGTTCAACCGAAGCTGCCGACGGCAGCGAACCCGGCAGCTCGGTAGGCCTGGGACTCGCCTTGCTGTTCGCCCTACTTGGCGGCGCGGTACTAAACCTGATGCCTTGTGTTTTCCCCGTGCTATCCATCAAATTAATTGCACTCGCAGAAGGTAATGGCAATAGTGACCAAAGCCTCAGAGAAACTCGCCTGCACGCGCTGGTTTATGGCTTCGGTGTCGTTATCAGCTTTGTTGCGCTGGCCGGGTTGCTGCTAGCGCTTCGTGCGGGCGGCGAACAACTCGGCTGGGGCTTCCAGCTGCAGTCACCGCTCTTCGTTGCCGCACTGATTTACATTTTGTTCCTGCTGGGCTTAAGCCTCTCCGGTGTCGTGTCGTTCGGCCAGCAACTTATGGGCGTGGGCGGTGGCTTAACTGAAAAACCCGGCCTTCGTGGGCCGTTCTTTACCGGCGTATTAGCTGTAGTGGTGGCTAGCCCCTGTACCGCACCACTTATGGGCTCGGCGTTAGGTTGGGCCATTACCCAACCCGCCGTTATCGCTTTATTGGTTTTTGCCGCACTCGGTGTGGGTATGGCACTGCCCTTTGTTCTGCTCGCTTGGTGGCCACGCCTAACGCGCTGGCTACCCAAACCCGGCCTGTGGATGGATACCTTTAAGCAAGCCATGGCGTTCCCGCTGTACCTCACTGTCGTGTGGCTGTTGTGGGTGCTCGGCCAACAAGCAGGCCTCGACGGCCTGGCTGCGGTGCTGATAGGTTTGGTTGCCATCGCTTTTGCTGCCTGGCTTTGGGGCAACCGCACTGAACGCGGAACCACCCGAATAGGCTTGGCCGTAATTGCCGCAGCACTCGCCATTGCTCTGTTACTAAAACTAGCTCCCGACAACGCCGACGGCAATAACCGCAACCCGGCCATATCCACCACTAGCCACGGCGACATGGCCTACTCAAAGGCCAAATTGTCCGAACTGCTGGCCGATGGCCAGCCGGTATTCATTGATATGACGGCCAGCTGGTGCATTACTTGCCAGGTCAATAAGCGCGTGGCGCTTACTAAACCAGTGGTAACCGCAGCATTCAAAAATAAAGGCGTCACCGTTATGGTTGGCGACTGGACTAATCGCGACCCGGCAATTACCGAGTTTCTGGAAAGCTTCAATCGCAGCGGAGTGCCGCTCTATGTGCTGTTCGACCGCAGCGGCCAGGCCCAAACCTTGCCGCAAATACTCAGCACCAACATTGTTCTGGAAAGATTGACCAAACTGTAATCACTCAGCTGCAAGCGTGCAAATAGCCGAAAATTCCACTATTATCCTGCGTCATATAATCCCCCATTAGCAGCGTAATTTCTTACGCATCCGACCGGACATTTCATGGCTTTCGCGAAGCGATTTATTGGCGCTCAACTGCTGCTGTCGACTTGCTTAGCGCTGTCAGGCATAGCTGAGGCGCAATCAGACCAGCCGACAGGGCCACTGTCTGTCGCCTATCAGCAGGCACTGCTAAACGACCCCACTTTCCTTACCGCTGAACAGCAGCTGCAAGTAGGCTTACAAAGCAAGGCCATAGCTAGCGCATTCTTGCGCCCCCGAGTTGATTTCGTCGGCAGTGCCAGCTCGATTTACCAAGACGTATCCAGCGATTTTTTCGGCGGCTTTACCGAGCACTACATTGGCTGGGCCGCTCAGCTGCAAGTCACCGGGCCACTCTGGCACCGCGAGTTAAAAGCGATTGTGCAGCGCGGCGACAGCCAGGAAACGCTAGCCCAGACTCAGTTCGCGCTAGCCGGCCAGCTATTAGTGCAAAGACTCAGCGAAGCCTATTTTGACTTACTAGCCTCGCGGGCAGAACTGGACTACGCCAACGGTGAAGTTAAGTCCGTAAACGAAGAACTCCGCTCAACGCGTATTCGCTACAACGCGGGGGCTATTGCCCGCACTGGTCTCGATGAAGCGAGGGCACGCAGCGACATTGCCGAGGCCGCTGTTATTAGTGCGACGACATTGGTAGAAAACGCCAACGACGCCCTCCGCGAAATTATCGGCTTTAATCCCGATGTGTCGATAGACGACCTGCCCAACGTTCCAACCTCATTATCGCCGCGCACGCCGCAGCCCGAAAAACTCAGTGCCTGGTTAGACCGCGCCATGCAGGGCAATCTGGAAATTATGCAGGCCCGTCAGCAAGCAGCGCTGCAGTTAACCGAAATTGCAATTGCCCGTGCCGAGCTAAGCCCACGATTGGATTACAGCGCCCAACTGGGTGTTAGCGATCAAAGCCAATCAATGGTTGGCCAGGAGCGCTATGCCAACGAGGTTGGCCTGCAACTAACCGTACCCATCTACGCCGGTGGCGGTCGAGATGCGAATATTCGTGTTGCTGAAGCCAACCGCAACACGGCCGAAGCCAATGTCCGTCGCGTACAAGCCAGAGTGCAGCTCAACACGCAGCGTACTTACCGTCAAATTCAAACATTGAAGCGCCGCGACACGGCACTGGCAAAGGCCATTACCTCAGCGAAATCTGCCTTAGCGGCAACCCGCGCTGGCTACGACGCAGGCAGCCGGACTCTGGCCGACGTGTTGGATGCCAAACTCCGGTTACTGGCAGCACAGCGGGATGCTGCGCTACTGCGCTACGAATACCTCCGTAGCTCTATCGCACTACAACAATTGGTTGGCGAGCTCGGCCCCGGCGAACTACGGCGGCTGGACCAGCTAGTTGTTAGCAATAACGGCGAGGAGCAGGCGATGGCACAGCTGCAAACCCGCCCGACGGTTGCCAAAGAATTCCGTGTAATTGAAACCGTTCGCCCGCCATCTACCGGCGCGCAAACAACACCCCTTCCGTTTAACCTCGAACTACAAAGGAATCGCTAAATGTTCTGGCGAATTGTGATGGTACTGCTACTGATCGTATTGGGTCTGGTAGCGATGATTAAAGCCTTTGTGAACGAGAGTTCCAAACTCGGCGGCTGGACTCCGCCACCCACCACCGTGGAGCTGGAAACAGTTGAGCGGGTGAGCTGGCAAGAACAGCTAACGGCCAGCGGCACCATCGAAGCGCTGGACTACACCGTGGTTGCTAGCGAAGTTGCCGGTCAGGTCAGTAGTATCAATTTCCGCTCAGGACGCCACGTCGAAAAGGGCCAGATACTCGTTGAGCTAAATCCATCGCTGGATCGCGCCCAACTTGGCCCGCTGCAGGCTGAGCTAGACCTGGCCCGAAAAGAGCTGGACCGCACCAGCAAACTGGCCAAACGTGGCGCTATTTCCCGCGCTGATTTAGAACGAGCCCAGAGCCGCGTCGCTACCGCTCGTGCTGCGCTGGAGACGCAAGACACCTCCATCGACAAGAAAGTCATCCGCGCGCCCTACTCCGGCGAGCTGGGCATTTCGACGATCGATCTGGGCGAATACCTGCGGCCTGGTGACCCGATCGTCACGCTGTCAGCAATTGATACCGCACTTATCGGTTTCTCAGTGCCAGAACGGTATATCGCCCAGCTACGCGAAGGTCTGGATTTGATGCTGACCACCGACGCCTACCCCGGCGTTGAGTTTGCCGGTCAGGTCCAG